>NZ_JBYTBS010000005.1:0-244667 GCF_058789495.1 Paenibacillus sp. FW126-R14
AAATAAGACCATGAGGTTCATCATGAAATGATTTACGATGGACTTATAAAAAAACAAGGAGGCAATCGACATGAAAAAAATGATGATTTCTAATGTGCAGACATATAAGGGGAAACAGGGGAAAACACATTTTTAAATCATAAACGGTTTATCCCTTATATGTGTTTTAAATAACACTAAGAAGGGGAAATTCGATGCGTGCTCCAGTTCGTAAATTTTTCTCATATTACAAACCATATTTAAGCTTGTTTATTACGGTGTTGGCCTGCTCCTTCATCACATCATTTGTAACCTTGGTATTTCCGCTGCTCGTTCGGTACATTACGAAAGATGTTCTGGAAGGAGATTTATCAACTGCACTTAGTGAGGTGTATTGGGTTGGAGGGCTAATGCTGGTTCTAGTCACGATTCAGAATATCAGTAATTATTTCGTGGACTATAAAGGCCATGAAATAGGCGCTCGCATGGAAAGCGACATGCGCAGCGAGCTATTCGCCCACATGCAAAAGCTTCCTCTTAGCTTCTACGATAAGGAAAAGACAGGTCGGCTCATGTCCCGGATAACGAACGACCTGCTGCTACTTTCCGAGCTGTACCATCACGGTCCGGAAGATTATATGAAATATCTCGTCCGCTTTGTTGGAGCATTTACGATTTTGTTCTTTATTAACGCGCCATTAACGATCGCCGTATTCTGCTTTTTACCGATTCTAGGCCTCTTGGCTTTGTATTTTAATAAAATGTTGAACAAGGCAATCAATAAAAACAAAGAGCGAATCGGGGATGTAAACGCCCAAGTAGAGGACAGTCTCTCAGGTATCCGCGATGTAAAATCGTTTGCCAACGAGTCCGTAGAGATCGGGAAGTTTAACCGGGAAAATGCCCGTTTCCTCGAAAGCCGAAAGGATACGTATAGAGCGGAGGCGCTTTTCTACAATAGCTTTGAAACGATTATTCAATTGATTACGATTACGGTGGTCATCTTTGGCAGTGCCAGTATCGTCAATGCTACTTTAGACTTATCGGATTTGATAACTTTTTTACTCTATATCAGTTTTATGATCGAGCCGATTCAACGACTGAATCATATGAGCACGCAACTTCAAGAAGGAGTCACCGGCTTTCAGCGCTTTATGGAAATCATGAATATGAAACCGTCAATCGCAAACAAGCCGAATGCCATCATCCTGCCGGATATACAAGGCGAGATTGAGTTCAGGCAAGTTTCCTTTTGCTATGAAGAACATTTGGACAGCGTTTTGCAAAACCTTTCGCTTCGCATCAAGCCGGGGGAATATGTTGCATTAGTGGGTCCGTCTGGTGCGGGAAAAACAACATTATGTTCGCTCATCCCTCGCTTTTATGATGCGATAGACGGTGAGATTTTCATAGACGGGATCAACGTCCGTAATATCGACCTGGAGTCGTTAAGAAAACAAATCGGCTTCGTGCTGCAGGATGTTTTCCTTTTTGCAGGGACGGTGATGGAAAATATCCGTTATGGAAATCAAGCAGCCAGCGATGAAGAAATTATCGCAGCAGCCAAGCATGCCAATGCCCATGATTTTATTATGAACTTGCCAAATGGCTATGATTCCGAGATTGGCCAGCGGGGTGTCAAGCTGTCCGGCGGACAGAAGCAGCGGCTAAGCATTGCACGCGTATTCTTGAAAAATCCGCCTATTCTTATTCTGGATGAGGCGACAAGCGCACTGGATAATGAGAGCGAAAAAATCATTAAGGCATCATTAGAACTGTTGGCAAAAGGGCGTACAACCATCATCATTGCCCACCGCCTTTCCACAATCCGCCATGCAGGGCGAATTCTTGTATTGACGGAGGACGGAATTGTGGAACAAGGAACGCATGAGGCCTTGCTTGCGTGCGATGGCGTGTATGCAAATTTGTATGCTAAGCAGTTTTGAGTTGTAGATATCATGGGATGGATGTCTCATCCCTATGCACCATAAAGAGAAGGAAGATAACGGGAGAATCGAATCACCGAATTCGAAGCACAAATCGCTGCTCTCGAAGCGCAGAAATAAAAAGACAGTAAAAATATTATTGCTCGGTATATCGCGTACATGTTAGGATATAAATAACAAAAGAGACGGATTCGCGGTCCGTCTCCTGCACAAACTTCTTGGATGGGTATCCCTCTAAGATAAGAAACCGGTAAGAATAACCCACACTTCGGCGATCAACTCAAAGGTGGGTTATTTTCTTTTTTCGATATAAGTAAGCAATGCGAGTAGAAACACACCCATTGCAATTACATCTCGAAGAGAAATCTCCATAGGCACTCCCCCTTTCCGAGGGAAGCCACACCACAAGTTGCATTGTACCTATCTATTATATCATCCAAAGTCTTCCAAAAGGTAGGCTTTTTCTTATGCTAAAAAGGAGCTAATCACATAATAGTAACGTACATAAGTTGATTTCTCTATATGGCTTCGGATAATCACACGGGGCTGAAACATATTTCACTTCGTACTTTGCTGATGTTTAATTTCTGCTTGGGCTGCCTTTACTCCCCTGACGATGGCCTGCTCGAGCACCACAGCTGCTACTGTGCCGACTGCGGTCACCGCAGCATTGCCAATAAGCCCGCTAGTATCGGTTCCGGTAGCGATGCAAAATATTGTGTCCCCGTCACCTTGAATATGAACAGGGGAAATCGCCCGCGCCATTCCGTCATGGGCGAGTGTCGCTATCCTCCCAGCCTCAGCTTTGTCTAGTTTGGCAGTGGTTGCGATAACAGCGATGGTTGTGCTTCTGCTCCGGATCGAGCTCGGCATTGGGGGTATTCCTTCAAGAATTGCCCTAGTTTGGTTAACGAATTTACCATCAGGCTCGAGCGCCCCGGCTATGATATGATCATTATCCCAAATATCTCCAAGGGCATTGACTACTACAATAGCGGCTACTATTGGCCCGCCCGGGATTTGCCAAGAGGCGGTTCCAACGCCACCCTTCATCGGTGTACCGTAGATTTTCCCTACCGTCGCACCCGCTCCAGCACCAACACTGCCTTGCGCCACGGAACCGGCTTTCGCAGCTTTGGCTGCTTTGTAGCCCAGCTGTGCGTCAGGCCTGCGGGAGCCTTTCGCATAATAAAGGTCAAAAATAACAGCCGCAGGCACAGTAGGAAGCGGTCCAACACCTGTCGGGGTACCATACCCATGTTCTGCAAGCCAATTCACGACCCCTGCTGTTGCCGCAAGACCGAAGTTGCTGCCGCCCGTAAGAAGAACCCCCTGTATGAGGTCCGTTGCAGTTCCGGGCTTAATAGCATCTGTCTGTTCCGTACCCGGATAACCGCCTCTGACATCGACGCCGGGAACTGCGCCTTCCGGATACAAAATAACCGTACAACCGGTACGACCGCTTTTATCCTCTGCGTGCCCCACTAGGACACCCGGAACATCGGTAATACTCCCTTTGGCATGAACTTTTGTTCCCTGACCAATTAAACGGTTGGCACTTGACCCAATCGGATGATTAAGTATGCTGCGATCGTCTCGATATACTGTCTTCTCGGGATCATTTTCACTTTTGAAAAAAATTTTGTTGTATTTTTGAGGTACTCCTTTGCCACGGTAAATCCCTGAATTCCTCAATCGAACTGGAAAACCATCCGCTGGAAGTATGATTTTCGCGGTTAATTTTGCTTTTTTTCTATCCATGATTTCAACTCCGATTTCATTCAGAATGGTCCTGCTTAAAGTCTTATTTGATGACGTTTACCTATAAATAGTATGTTTGTGATGATAAATGTGCTCTGATAAAAACTAACTTTTCTCAATCTCAATGAGTAGTGAATGGCATCGACCGTCGCTCTCTTAATGCCCGATACAGATCAGCATTCGTTCCGTCCGTGCGGGCGAATCCTGAGGTTACCCCTAAGAAGGCACCATAAAACAAAGACGCCACCACGAATCGTGGTGACGCCTTTGTTTAGTATGGAGCCTAGGGGGGATTGAACCCCTAATCTCATCGCTGCCAGCGATGCGCTCTCCCGAGTGAGCTGTTTACACTACCAAAAAGTTTAGAGCAAGCTGCTCCATTGCCTCTTTCCGTAAAGAATCCGAATTATTGTAACGGTTTCTTCTTTTTCTGAGATGACATAGAACACGATGTACGAGTCCACGAGTATATGCCGGATGCCATCTGCTGCCAATCGTTCATCGCGAACTAATCCATTTCTAAAAGGCATTTGCTCCAATTGAAAAGTGGCCTCAGCGATTTTGGCAATCATTTTTCGCGCTGTAGTAGGTTCCAATAATTCGTTTGCGATATAGTCGGCGATGTTCCGCAAATCCGCTTCTGCCAGCTCAGTGATCACTAAACGATATTTTTGGCTCACTCCGAAATTCCCTTCTCGATGTCTGCAAGTGCCTCATGAAAAGGTCGTACCTTCTGCTTTTTCAATTCATCCATACCTTCATCCAGCAGCTTATAAAGTTCGAACTTTCCAACTATTTTTTCGTATGTTTCAATACTCATTACAGCTAAATCGCCTTGGCCATTTTTTGTAATGTAGACAGGTTCATCATATTTATGGCAAAACTCAGATATCTCGTTGTAATGATTTCTTAGATCTGAACTTGGTCGAATATTTGGCATATTATTTCTCCTTCGGTCAGTATATATCGTTATTTTATCAAAATAACGATACGTGCTCAAGGTCACTGAGCCTTATATGGTCTATATATTAAAAGAACAAATCAAGGGATGTCCGAATCTATGATTTACAGTTAATGATATATTTAATACAGGAAGTGAAACATTCAAACTTCCTGAAAGGGTGAGACAATGAAAGATTGGGTGCTACTCCTTACGGCTATCATTCAATTGTGGACAGCCATCACATTTGAACGAAACAATCGCCGTAAGAAAAACAAAAAAGGAACCATACGGTGCGGGCGGCGCAAACGTTAAAAGGTTCCTCGGAGGGGTCATAAGACCTCCCCACCCAATCTTAACATATATGCTTCACAAATCAAGTTTGGGAGGTAAAAAAATCATGAACACCATTACTTGGATAATTATTGTGGCCGCGCTGCTATTAAGTCTCATTGGATTAATTAATGCTTACCGGAGCAAGTGATGACCAGGAACACGCTATTCGGCGGACTGATCACACCGCAGCAGCAGAAGGTTAAGTTTATGCATAAGCGTTATGAAGCACTAGAACGGCGTGGATTACTTAAGTTGCATATGGAAAAGAAGTTGAAGCGTATGATGAGGGATAAGGACAAATTATAAGGGAGTGTGCCGGTGATGAAGAAAACAAGTGAAAGGCTACTTCAAGTTAATAAGCCGAGATACGAGGAGCATGAAGAAATCCCAAAAATTATCAAGCGCTTGAAAAAGGATTACTCCAAACAATCCGTTTTGTCCGTTAACATGTTGACAAATGGTTGATATGGTAATAAAGGATTTATGTCTCTTTCATCGAATTATTTTACCTACAAAATATGCGTTGAAAAGAGATGATCCTAAATGAGTGCAATACAGATAGGGAATCATGTTCTAAGCGGAAATAATATACCAAGCAAATGCCCGGTATGTAACCATTATATTAGTCCCAAAAAAATTGCTGAGAACTTTTTAATTCCCAGAAGTTGTGAAGTTGTGTTTAAGTGTACGAAGCCAGGATGCGAAAGTCTTTTTATCGGATATTTCAGAATGATAGGACAAAATCCACCTTTTAGATTTGAGTATATTGGAGCAGAACCATCCAAAGTTGAAGAGAAAGTTTTTAACGAAGAGATAAATAAAATATCTCCGAATTTTTCGACCATCTACAATCAAGCTTACAAAGCAGAAATAGGCGGACTTGATCAGATTTGTGGAGTTGGTTACCGTAAATCATTAGAATTTCTCATTAAGGATTACTTAATTGATCAGTACCCTGAAAGAGAAGAAGAAATTAAGAAAAAACTGCTTGGTAGTTGTATAAAAGATTTAGTAACAGACGTAAGAATTAAAATGTGTGCTGAGAGAGCTGCTTGGTTGGGAAATGACGAGACACATTACATTAAAAAGTGGGAAAATAAAGATGTAACCCATTTGAAGGAGTTAATTGATTTGACCATTCATTGGATTTCTTCAGAGCTTATTACACGAAAATATATGAGCGAAATGCAATAGAGTAGGCATCCACCTCGTGGGTGCTTTTTTCTTTATAAAAACTTGATTAGACAAGCGAACTGATTTGACGCAAAATGTTAAGGTTGATATTAATTTTGGAGGAAATGAGAGGGGTAACTGTGAAAGATAAAGGAGATTCTATTCTAAGTTTGTTTGGCCTCATGGGGGCTGTTTTAGTTTTATGGTTATTTTCCTGGTACACACTAAAGGGGATACCATCGGATGAACGGGGTACTTTTGGAGATATGTTTGGTGCCGTGAATGCACTGTTTTCAGGACTTGCGTTCTCTGGGATCATTTATACAATAATCATCCAGAAAAAGGAACTTGGCTTACAGAGAGAAGAATTGGCTCTTCAAAGGGATGAAATAAAGAAGTCAACAGAAGAACTTGCTGGACAGAAAGAACAAATGCAAATTCAAAGATTCGAGCATACTTTCTTTAATTTATTGTCGCAACATACAGAATTGACAAGTGCTTTGAATCTTGGAGAATCTTCTGGAAAGGCTGTTTTTTCAAAACTGCATAGGTCTCTGTCAGAATCTTATCACTCCAGATCCAGTAATATCTCAGAGACTGAATCGATGAAAAGAATACTTGAGAGCTTTCATCATATCCTGCCCCATTACTGTAAAAACGTTAAAACTATAGTTGAGTTCGTAGAGAGTCAAAAGGAAATCCCAGATAATGACAAGGAGACCTACATTAGTTTCTTCAAGGCACAGTTATCTTCTTTCGAACTTGTTTTGATTTATTATTATTTTTTCAATAATCAATTCGATCTTCTTTTGTTTAAAAAATATGAATTTTTTAGAGAACTTAATAAGAGCCTTTTGCTTGATCAGAACCGTGAAAATAGTTTGTATGATTTACAATGAGTCAAATCTTAAAAGCCCCCTTAACTTAAGGAGGACTTCAGAAACGGAAGAACTTATACAAATGCTGACATCTGAGTTTATAAAAAAGTTTCAATAACGAAAAAGTCCAACACTCAAATGTGTTGGACTTTTAATATATGGAGTTAAGGGGGATCGAACCCCTGACCTCTTGCATGCCATGCAAGCGCGCTCCCAGCTGCGCCATAACCCCGTATTGGACTTGCCTAAGTAATATAACACGAAATAAATGTTGAATGCAACATCAAAAAAACAATTGCAAAAATTGATGACTTTTAATAAAGTTACTGGTAGTGAAACTAGCTTAATCGGAGGTCTGGACGATGGCAGTTCGTAAACTAAAAAAAGAATTTAGAAGTAACCAATAAAAAGAAACGAGTCGCATGTGTCTATAGAGTTTCGACTAAGGGGCAGCTTAGTGGCGACGATATCCCATCACAGAGACGTGTATGGAGTTCATCGAGGCAAAAGGGTGGATTTTTGTTAAAGAGTTCGTTGAAAAGGGGGTATCTGGCTTTAAGGTTAAAGCGGCCGATCGTGATGCCATTCAAGAAGCTAAACGGGATGCCGAGAAAGGGGAATTCGATGTTCTGCTATGTTTCATGTTTGATCGCCTTGGAAGAAAAGAGGACGAGACTCCATTTGTAGTTAAGTGGTTCGCACAAAGGGTGGATATATGGTCAGTCATGGAGGGACAACAAAAATTCACTGAGCACGTTGACGATCTCATGAACTATATTAGATTCTGGCAAGCTGGCGGGGAGAGCAAGAAAACCTCCCAACGTGTGAGCGAGAACCATGAGCAAATGGCAGAGGACGGCCTATTTACTGGCGGGAGAGCTGCGTACGGTTATAAGTTAGTTCCGTCTGGTGTATTCAATAAAAAAGGCAAAGAGCTGTTCAAACGTGAAAAGAATGAAGAAACGAACCATATTGCTTATCTTATTTACGACTTAGTTTATTCTATGGGATTTGGTTCGAAAAAAATAGTAATGTATCTTAATAGTCCTGAAGTTAATATACCTGGCCCTACAGGTGGTAAATGGACAACAGGAGTCGTTAACTTTATCCTCAAGAACCCACTTTACATAGGGTATCCTTCACATGGAAAAAAAGCGCAAGATGAAGAAGGGAATAGAGTGACTGTACCTGAGGAAGAATGGACTTTTTTCAAACAGATAATCCCTGAACTTAGTTACTGTTCCAGAGCATATGTGGGATAGGGTCCAAGAAATTAGATCCGGACGAAATTAAAAAAACACCAATAACCCCGATATAGAGAAGATTAATATAACAAGCAGCCAATTGCTTTTTGTTGGATTAATCAAATGCGGTCATTGTGGATCTCCGCTAACGACTACGTACAACTCGAAAAATATATACTTGCTGATGGAACAGTACAAAAATGGAGACAAGCAAAATATCGTTGCAGCGGTAAAGCGATGGGGAGAACAGAATGTAATGGTCAAACAATATATTCGCAACCGAAGATTGAAGAAACTGCCCTCGAGGAAATTGAGAAGTTCCTTGAAAGGTTAGCATCAGTTGATTTAAGTGATCAACTTAAAAACATCAAGAAAAAAACTTCAAACAATGAAGAGGTCGAATATAAGAAATTGGTTAAAACCGCAGAAGGTTCGAAGAAGGAACTTAAAACTCTAACGGATGAAGTGGCGAAAAGTATATTGGGGAACAGTTCTTTTAAACCGGAATTGTTGAATAGCTTGATTGAGCAAAAAGAAGCGGAGTTAAGTACGATAGAGGAACACATGGCAAGACTGGAGAAAAAGATTAAATCTAAAAAGATCGAGCAAGTAGAATTAGAAAACCTCGTGAGTTACATTCCCGTCTGGAAAGATCTTTTTAGGGAAGCTCCTCATGAAAAACAAAAAAAGATGCTCCGCACAATCGTGGATTACATCACAGTTTACAGAGATCGTATTGAATTAAAAATTAAAGTCAAGATAACAGACTTGATTGACTCAGTTGATGGGCAGTACACGAAGCTTACTCGCTCTCCCAGCTGAGCTAAGGCCCCGAAATGTCGTATAAGTTATGCCGACTTTTCGTATTATACATGAATTATTTGAGGTAGGCAAGCCCTTTCTGCAAATAATTCTTTTTGTGTTGAATGCCTGCGACGTTTCTGTTGCAGACCGTGCCAAACGTTGTTTTCATTCCTATATTCATGCTAACCTAGTAGCAGAAACTAGTTGATCGTGTAGGAGTGACGAAAGAGTGTCAAACGCGGTGTGGTATTGGGTTTTCTTAGGGATATCTTTTGTATTGCCGTTTGTGATCGGCGTGTGGTTAATGCGGAAAACGAATCGGCTGGGATTCTCTTTCTGGATAACGACAGCCTTAAATATCGTAATGACGCTGGCTGCGGCGTTCTGGTGGAAATCAGTGACGGAGGATCCGTTCCGCATGATGTTTGGGATGGCGTTCTATGGGGTGTCGGCGGTGAATTTGATGGTAATCGAGTTTTTTGCGCTATTCAGTATTCGTAAAAAAATGAATTCGTAGAGGGGATGGTTTCTACATGACGCAATCTTCTTCCAAGCTTTATTATTATGTGTTTACTTTTGCTGCCGTCCTATGGATGGCCTTTATTTTTTTCAAATCCGGCCAGACGTATCAGCAGCAGAGCCTGCGGCCGTTGCTGGAAACAAAGCTTGCAGGAACAGCACTTTTAAATCACTTCCCGCATGTGGCATTCACCTATGACGGTCAACAGATCACGTGGCAAGATCCGATCGGTGTCATTGAATTCTTCATAAGAAAAACAGGGCACGTTAGCGAGTTCGCTATCCTGGCCCTGCTCTGGATCGTGGCTTTGCTTTGCAAGCCGGTACGGATGATCATGGCTTTGCTCACCTCCTCAATCATTTCGGTACTTTATGCGGCTACCGATGAATGGCATCAAACGTTTGTTGAAGGTCGTACGGGTCATGCGATCGATGTAGCCGTTGATACCATCGGAGTGTTTCTGGCAGTTCTTTTGGTCCTTGCGATTGGGTGGATTCGCTCTGCCATTAGACGATGAAGAAGAAGAAGCTGCTAATCATCACATAAACTTTTCTTTTTTTGATGGCTTTTAATTTCCATAATTCGCGAGCCTCGACTTCCAATTCGTGCTGCTGCCATTGCATTAATTTCTCAGCTGCGTATAGGTTGGCTGGTTGCATCGTTCGATCACCTTCCTTTCATTTCCTGTTAGATCTAGTTTACATCTAGAATAAGGGGAACAAAAAGTGTATAATTCACTTTAACAATTTCCCCTTTTGAGAAAGGAACGGATCATGCAGCTTCTGTCACACTTTTTGGAGCTTCGTTCGAGCTTTGCACATGGTGTAGAGCATGAACCGCAGCCTATCACGTTAGAAGAATTATCAGAACGGATGTATTGCACAACAAGGAATGTAAAGATTTTGCTGAAAAAAATGATGGAGCAGGACTGGATTAACTGGAAGCCCGGCAGAGGAAGGGGCAATGTTTCGGAACTAACGTTCCTGGTTTCCGCTGAGGATATGATTTCCAAACAGGCGATGGAGCTTGCGGCTCAAGGGGATTACAAAGGGACGATCGAACTTATTCACCAATTGGGCAGGGGAGAAGCATTGCAGGACTCTTTCGTCGATTGGTTGTTTAGCTATTTCGGCTATCGCACCGTCGTCCAAGCGGAGTGCTACAGGGATACACTGCGGTTTCCGGTCTATAAATGGCTTGTTTCGCTTGATCCCGCTTACAGTTTTTTCGCGTTTGACACCCATCTCATCAATCAAATTTTCGATACGCTTGTGCAGTACAATCCCCGTACACAGATTGCGGAGCCGCACCTGGCGCATTATTGGGAGAAGAGCGAGGACGGTCTCCATTATACGTTTTATTTGCGAAAAGGGGTCCTTTTCCACCATGGCAGGGAGATGACGGCAAACGATGTCTGTTACTCCTTTTCAAGGCTGCGGGACCATGGTCTCTCGGCTTGTCAAGGTTGGATGACGGAAAGCATCGAGAACATAAGGGTGCTGAACCGCAGTGCGATTGCGATCGAGCTGAGGCAGCCGAACGAGCTGTTCCTGCAGCAGCTGGCGCACCCCTCGCTAGCGATTGTGCCGGAAGAAATTTGCCGGGACAATGAAGGTATTTTCGGACGGATGCCGATTGGAACAGGGCCGTTCAAGCTGGAGCGAAATGATGATTATATCTGCAAGCTTCGAGCGTTTGACGGCTATTTTGGGGTCAGGCCGCATTTGGATCAATTGGAAATATGGCTTTTGCCGCAGGAGCTGTATGAGGTTGGTCCCAGCTGGGATATGGTTCAGGTGCTGTGTGACCACACGAATTCCCGCAAACCGGCCGGAGCGGTCGGGAAAGATTCGGAATGGCATCAGATCGAACAATCGATTCTGGGATGCTCCTTGCTTACTTTTAACCAGGGGAAAAGAGGGCCTCAGCAGCACCCCAATTTCCGGAAGGCCATTGACTTGATCATAGACCGGGAACGCATGATTGAGCAGCTTGGAGGCTTCAGGGAAGCTCCGGCAAGCTCCTTTTTGCCTGCGATGAATGACAGAGGGAGTGCAGATGCGTACCGCACTGATTTGGAAGAGGCTAAGCGCCTGCTGGAAGACATGGGATACGACGGTGAACTCGTTCGCATGTACATTTATAGCCATAACAACGAGGATGCCCTGTGGATTTGCGAGCAATGCGTCAAAGTCGGCATTCGTATTGAACTGACAACGAGAAGCATGTCGGATATGATGCGGCTGGAGACGATTCACGAAGCCGATCTTATTTTCTATCATATTTGCTTGGAAAGCGAGTATGATCTTCATATTATCCAGACGCTTAAGCAGAGCAACAGCTATGTTCGTGCGCATTTGCATTCGGAGCAAAAGGTATGGATAGACGAAGAAATCGACCGGATTCTTACCATTCCGCACCTCGAAGAACGGATCGCCAGACTTCATGACATGGTGGAAGTGCTTCAGGAGGACAGATCTTTTCTCTTCGTGCTTCACCGCTCCCAGCAGACCACGTATCATGATTCGATCAGAGGAGTCTGCATTAACGATTTGGGTTGGGTTGATTTTCGGAAAATCTGGTTTACGCCTAGCGGTTGATGATAAATCCTTGTTACCCTGGAAATACTTTTGGTAAAAGAAAAAACGACCGTTAAGGTCGTCGGCTTCTGGGCTCGTAGCGGTTTTCCATCCCCATCCAGCTGGCATTTGCAATGAAAAAACCGATGAAAAAGAAAAGTACTAAGCGAATCGGCACCCAAACTAAACTAAGTTCATGCGTGTTAAGCAGTTCAATAATGCTAAATAAGACCGTTAGCCCGGCACCCCAAGGGAGAAGGCCGAAATTTATTAAATATTTGGTGCGGCCAAGCTGCTTTCTTTTCAGCCAAATGGCTTTGCGTGGATCTTCGTTCATGTAGAAACTCCCTTTTTCTTTTTATTATAGCATTGCTTGAAAAAAATCTCGAATCCGTGATTCGGAGGAAGCATCCGTTCATATGCTAGTCATTGGAAGGGTGTTTTTTGGTGGAAAAGATGTCCAATAGCCTCATATTATGGTAGTATAAGGAAGTTGAAAGGAGGGTTCATTTTGTTACTCAAACTTGTTGCTTTTGGTCTCTTATTGCGTCTTGTCGGCAATCCATTTCTTGCACTTCTGATTCTATTAATCATTTTATATGTGCTAGATAGAAGATATATCGGATTAACACCGAATATTTTTAAGCCGTTTCAATTAAGGCGAAGAGCATCCAGGCTGCGAATCGATTTGCACGCTAACCCGCATAATACGTCAGCGAAGCTGGAGCTGGCAAGGAATTTGCTGCAGCGGGGCAAGTTCCAAGAAGCTCTTCCCTACTTGGAACAAGCGCTGCCGGTCATGGAAGATTCCGCCGATGTCCACTACGAGATCGGACTGTGCTACCTGAAGCTGGGGAATCTGGGCAAAGGGGAAAGCTTCATGCTCAAAGCGATTGAGCTGAACCCCCGGGTGAAATACGGCGAAGCCTATTTACGCTTAGGAGAAGCCTTGGCGCGTGTCGCACCCGAACGAGCAGCGCAGCTCATCGAACAGTTTCGCGATCTGCACACTTCGTCGGTAGAGGCTTACTACCGGCTTGGCCTGCTGTATCAGCAGCTCGGGCGCGTGGATGACGCGAAGCGCACGTTCCGCGAAGCGCTGCAAATTTATAGCGGCTTGCCGCGATACAGCCGCAGACAGCAGCGGCGCTGGGCGCTGCTTGCCCGTTTTAAATAAGCAAGGGCTATCTCCAAGGAATAGACCAATGAAAAGAGGAGCTAAGCGGATTTGTACTTGCTTAGCTCCTTTGCTTTCTCCACCCTGTGGGTACGAGTAAATGCATACAGTTGTATGAGCACCCAAGACCCGAGAAGGCCGATGAGAATCGATGCGATTGTGTGCAGATCGTAGATCCAGATCTGTCCCGGAGCCGGTACGGCGCGATCCCATAGCGTTAGCAGTGCGGGATGTACGAGATAGATACCGAAGGATGCCGCGCCTAGAGCGGAAAGGATGGAGCCGAGCTTTGAACGGCTGGCCATTAGGGCTTGCGACCAGCGGACACAGCATAGCGGCATGGACATGCAGTACACAAGGAGAGCCAGCTCAAACCATACATTTCCGATAGCCGTCAGGCCGTATTGATGGAGGAGCAGCATTCCCACGAATGCTGCTCCTGCGAGGCCCATGATGGTCCATATGAAGTGCTTATACCGCTCGGACCAGGCAGCAATCGCCGCATAATGAATGCCCGTGAAAGCTCCGAAAGCAAACAGCGCCGAGTAGCTTACAAAAAGTGAAGCATATTCCGGCAGGGGAAGCACCTCATGGTGAAACGCATACGCTGCAGTTTGGACGCCGATGCCGAGCGGAATCAACCATTGACGAAGCCAGGCTGACCGTCTAACGGCAGTGATCAGAAGCGGGAACAACAGATAAAACTGAACGATAATGACCATATAATAGAGATGATAGCTGGCGTTTCCGGAAATAAGCAGTTTGATAAAGTAAATGACATCAAATTGAATGCTTCCATGAAACATGAATTGATTATATACATAGTAGAAAAGTGAGCACAGCACATAAGGAATGAGGATTCTTCGCAGCCGTTTGGTCCAGAAGACGCGTGACATTCCAGGCTCCCAGCGATCGTAATACGTATAGAAAAGAACGACGCCGCTGATCCAAATAAACAAGGGAACGGTAAATAAACTGGCCTTATTGAGCATGAAAAAAACGGCTTGAGAGCCGCTGCCGAGTGCAAGCAGAGTAGCGTCCGATGTGCTGTGAATAAGAACAACGGCGATAATGGCGATGGCGCGGACGAGGTCGATTTCAGGTAGTTTTGGCCTTGATGGCATGACGGCGATCTTCTCCTTTTTGACTTTTTCACTGTAACATGAATGACAAAGGAGGACAATACTCGACGCAAGGCGACCTGCTTGACGCTCTCCAGCTAGCGCGATAAACTGAGAGAAGCATTAAAAGCGAAAGTCAAGAGGGTGAATGCACGTGAGCTACGAATATCTCATGCAAGCGGTATTGTTAATTTTTCTCGTTATCATTACTTTCTTTGCAATGCTGATTTGGACGAAATGGCGAAAAAGAGGACGGAGATAGCACCATGTATTTTATTAACCACGAACAGATTGATCAAAGAATTCAATTTCTCTCGGTATTAGCCGAGTCGAGTAAACAGTTGGAGCAGCAGTGGGAGCAAGGCAAGGTTGATCTTGTTTGGCAGTTGGCACAAGAGCGTGTTCTGCACTTAGCTATAGAAACCGTAACGGACGTCGGAAGCCTGCTGATCGATGCCTTTATTTTAAGAGATGCCAGCAGTTATGAGGATATCGTGGAAATCGTGCACGGCGAAGGCGCTTATTCGGAGTCTTTAACGGAGACGCTGCTTCAGCTTGTGAAGCTTAGAAAGCCTCTTGTTCAGGACTTTGTAGAATGGAACCGTCATGAACTGCATCCCCTGATCGCCATACTTCCGGCGGCTTTTGAAGAGTTTGCAGCGAGTGTAAGAGCATTTATCAAGAGTGAATTGGAATAACATACATCCATGTTTCTTAATTTACTTCTTGGAAGCGATGCTGTAAAATGAGACATAATGACTGTTCCGAGGGTAGGTGAGCTAATGAATCAAGCACTTGAGACATCTACGCGTAAAGTGATTCTTTCCATGCTCAAAACTAGCGGACCTCTAAGCGTTCAAGAGATGTCCAAACAGCTCGGAATTACGGAGATGGCTGTCAGGCGTCATATTCATTCCATGGAAAAAGATGATCTGCTCGAAACGAAGCTTGTCCGGCAAGCGATGGGGAGGCCGACTAACGTGTATACGTTAGCTCCTAAGGCAGACGAACTATTTCCGAAGAAATATATGCAGTTGACACTCGATTTATTGGACGAATTACTTGAAGATCAAGGGCATGAGAAGATCGAGCGGCTTTTTGAAGGCCGTCAAGATAAGCTTGAATCCCGTTACCAGCCGCGCATGCAGGACAAAAGCTTGGAAGAACGCGTAGCCGAGCTAGCGCAAATTCAGAACGAGAATGGGTATATGGTCAATTGGTCACAAACAGGTACCGACGCCTATACGTTTAGCGAGCACAATTGCCCGATCGCCCAGGTGGCCAATACATTCGGGCAGGCCTGCCAGTGCGAGCTGGCTCTGTTTCGAAATTTGCTGGATGCCAAGGTTGAGCGCACGGAATGTTTAGCCAAAGGCGCAAACAAGTGCGTCTATATCATCAGCCAGAAATAAATAACCATCTTCCTCTTAGGTATAGAGGAGATGGTTATTTTTGCGTCTATCGCGAAGCCGCAAGCAGACGGGCAGCTTTGTCCGTCACCCAATCGAAGCGGCCGGCTTCGATTTCTTTCAGATTAATCAGCGAACCGCCGATCCCCAGACCGTAGCAGCCTATATCCAGAAATTGCTTAATGTTTTCTTCGGTAACCCCGCCAACGGCCATCATCGGAATATGGTTCAGCGGCGCCATTAATTCTTTGATATAGGCGAGGCCGAGGCTGGCGCTCGGGAAAATTTTGATCGCGGTAGCGCCAGCTTTCCACGCTTTGACGACCTCGGTCGGTGTCATCGCTCCGGGGAATATCGGAATCCCCTCGCGGCTAGCATAACGAATGACATCCTCATCCAAATTCGGTGTCACGAGGAATGCGGCGCCTGCTTGTACCGCTTTCTGCGCATCCTCCACATCGAGCACGGTACCAGCCCCAATATACATCTGTTCGCCAAGCTTATCCTGCAGCTCGCCAATCATCGTTAGCGCCCCAGGCGTATTGAGCGTGACCTCCATCACAGTGACCCCGCCTTTCAACAGCGCTTCGGCAACGGAAAGAATGTGGGCTTCCTTCACGCCTCGGACAATGGCTATAATGCGGGTGCGTTCAATTTCCTTCAATCCTTGCTCTCGGTTCATCCTGCTCCTCCAGATGGTTAATAATTCGATTTGTTTTTCATTATGACAGGTCCCTGAAATTTTTCCAGCTTTTTTGTGTCAAAACAAAGAGCACCTGCCTATACTGTAGTAATTCATAGGCATTCGTCTAGAAGCCGCCCTTCGAACCAACCGCTTTTTAGACCCAGGAGGTGCCCCCATGACTTGGATGGAGATTAGTGCAGTCAGTGCCGCCCTTGCTTTTATCGTGCTCGTCGTCTTTATGGTCCGCACGTTGATTGCGGCTAGACAGATGCTGCATCAGCTTAGCGCTACGGTTGCTCAAACGGAGCAGCACGTAGCGAAGGCAGCCGGGGAAGCCGGGCAGCTATTGAAGCAAGCCAGCCAACTGACCGAAGATGTACACATGCAGGTGCTGGCGATAGAGCCGACTATCCAATCCATCGAGAAGACAGGAGCAGCTATCGGGGAAGCCGCTGCTGTCCTTCGCAAAGGTACGCGAATGATGAACGAATCGCTTCATGGTGCGGAAAGGGTTGTACATACCCACCAAAAGCGTATACAGGACGTCATGGAGTGGGCAACGACGGGCTATGAGCTGTGGCAAAGATGGCAGGCGAATCGGAAAGCCAAATCAGACCATTAAGGAGTGGATTTCACATGGCAGGCGAAAAAAAGGGAAAAGATCTTCTCATCGGTGCGGTTGTAGGAGGTTTGCTTGGCGCAGCGACAGCTTTGTTGTTCGCACCGAAATCCGGACGTGAGCTAAGAAGCGACATCGCGGAGAATGCCAAAGCGGTTAGTGACAAAACGGTGCAAATCGCCAGTACCGTCTCCCAAAAAACGCAAGATGTCGCGAAATCCGTAAGTACGACGACATCCGATTTCGTAGGCAAAGCGAAAGACACGGCCGCGAGTGTGATGGACACGGTGCGCTCTTGGAAAGAGTCCAAAAACGATGACGCTGACCTGCTGGATGATGTGGAAGAATCAGAGGCAGCGGAAGATTTGGTCATTCTAGGCAACCGCTAAACGTGCAACAAAAAAGCAGAAAGCTCGGGCAGAGCTTTCTGCTTTTTTGTTTACCACTTGGACGGATCGATCTTGCGAATATCGAGACCTTCCCAGACGTTCTTGATAGGCGCTGTTTCCGGATGTTCGAAGAGCAGCCATGCCGTAGGAAGATAACGTTCTCCGTATTCACTGGAAGGCTTGTTGATGATGGTGTTGTTGTGGACAAGAACCGTAGACGCTCCGCCATCTAAATTAGCAGCCGTGACGGCGCCGTGTTCCAGGAAAATCTCCTGAATATCGTAGAGCGTAGCGCCTATGCTGTGCTTTTGTCTGCCATCGATGATGGCAAACAGAATGGAGCCGTCTTTGGTTTGCGCCATGCTCGTTCGCGGGGCAATGCCCCAGCCGTCGGCTTGGCTTTTGATCTGTCCGACACCGTTGACGATAAACCGCGGGGAAAAGGAAACGGCTTCCTGAACCCCCATCTCCACCAGTTCGGAAACTTTATACTTGCCGGCGATCATGCGTCCTTCCTTATCGATGCCGACGACCTGCACCGTGCCGTTCATGCCTTTGTCATTGTAAAAGATTTTGCCCCCCGAAATCACAATCCCTTCCGGTTGAAACCCATTGCCCTCCCAGTTGGGGTCGATGAAGCCTCCGCCGTTGACGCCGAGGATCGCTCCCGTCCTTTTGACCATGGAGGATACTTTCTCGCCTTTGCCTACTTTCTCGGGAACGGCAATACGCAGCTTTTTGGGATCAGAGATGGTGACAAGCTGGCCTTTGAAATTCGTACCCGAAATCGGTTCGATCGTGACGAGCTCCTTCTTGACCGCTGCCGGGGCGGTGGAACTGACCGGTTCCAGCTGAACGATCCCTTTATCTTTCTCATCGCCCATTTCATCAAATTGCTTCCAATAAGCTTCAACGCGCTTCTGTAATTCATCGGAGCCGATTAAAAATTTGGCCCAATCCCTGTGCTGCGTCGTAATCAACGTATCCGCCATCATGAGTCGTACGCTAGTGCCTGACGCAGTAAGGAAAAACCAGCATAAGGACAGTACGGAAAGAAGAGCAATACTCAAAATCGTATACAGAAAAAAACGCATGCCCGCAGAACGCTTTCGGCTGTTCATTCTCGTTTGCCGAGACAGCGGGGAGGTAGTCTGTTGTACAGCCATGAATTCAATACCAACCCTCTCTACCAAGAAATCAATTCATCAATCCTTATAGATAGACGAAAAGAAAGGAGTAAAGTTTCAAAACTTTACCCCTTATTTTGTAAAATCTTGTTAGGTTGGGCGTTTTACAGAAGATAGCAGGGAATCTGCCGACGATAGACGGTCGTAGTGAAACTCCAAGCCCATGCCTGTATTTCGGGCAACGCTGCGCACAATGAGATCGTGATACTTTTTCTGGCGAATGGCAGCAATGACTA
Organism: Paenibacillus sp. FW126-R14; assembly: GCF_058789495.1. Classification (NCBI taxonomy): domain Bacteria; kingdom Bacillati; phylum Bacillota; class Bacilli; order Caryophanales; family Paenibacillaceae; genus Paenibacillus; species Paenibacillus sp. FW126-R14. The sequence continues at coordinate 18,984 of NZ_JBYTBS010000005.1, forward strand.
CACATTTGGAGATGCCGAGCGGGTCAAAATAAAGTTTTCCATCTTTTTCATTGTATTTTTGTATCTGGTTCATATTGACGAAAAGGTCGGTATCCATTTTCTTAAAGCCCATCTCTTCAAGCTTGTCCAAGAAAAGACTGAAATCAAGCAATGAATTCATGCCTTGGCTGATGCGTTCGAATCGGGTGTGATAGATCATTTCTTTGGAACTGACTTCAATAAACAAGGTATCCGACATGGGAACAGGCTCCTGCATAGCGCTTTGGCTGCTGCCCGCGAATTCACTCTCGTTCTCAAGGTAGCCGGCTTTCTCCATTAAATCGGTGTACGGTATGTTGTAGGCATCCGACAGCTTTTTTAGCGTAACTGGCGATGGATTGATTTTCTCATTCGTCGAGCGGTTTCGCTCTAATTCCAGATCTCTGATGTAGGCATGTGAAAGTCCGCTTTTGTTAGCTGCCTCGCGCAGGGACATTTTGCCCCTCAAGCTTTCCAAAAACTTACCGAATCCTTCTAATTGCTTCATAGTGATAAATCCCTCCATATTGTTTAATTGTAAATGAGTTTCATGGAAATGAAAATGTGTAGACGTGAATTGGTGCCATTTTCCTTAAATCCCTGCGAAGTGGCGGTGCGTGCATATTTATGCTTTGCGATTGGTAAATTAGTAGCATCACCATGGAAAGAGGCTGATCGCATGGCAAGAGATTTACCCATTGGAAATGGGAATGTGCTCATTAATTTTGATGCTGCTTATAATATTCGTGACATGTATTACCCTTTAGTAGGTCAAGAGAATCAATCTAGCGATCATCTTTCACATTTCGGTATTTGGTGTGCGCAAGATTTCTTCTGGATCGACAATCCGGAGGTTTCAAAAAAGCTGAATTACCTTGAAGATTCGCTGGTTACCAACGTGGAAGGCACGCATGAGAGGCTGGGTTTAAACTTCGTTATCCGCGATGGCGTTGATGTTCAGCACAATGTGTTTCTGCGTAAAATGAAGCTGGAAAACCTTTTTGAAGAGGAAAGGGAGATCAAGCTTTACTTTCATTTGGATCTGCAAATCTATGGAAACGGGGTCGGAGACACCATTTATTTTGACCCTGAGCTAAATTCTCTGGTTTTCTATAAGGGGCATCGTTATATGTCATTGTCCGGTTTATCCCCGGATGCCGATCAGCCATTCCCGAGCGGTTACGCAACTGGGCAAAAAGGGATACGCGGTCTCGAAGGCACATGGCGTGATGCGGAAGACGGTCAACTAGGGGGAAATCCGATCGCACAAGGCTCGGTTGACGGGACGCTTGAATTGACGCTGCAGCTGCCTCCCAAGAGCTCCAAAGAAGCTTGGTTTTGGATTTGTTTTGGCCATACGAAGCAGGAAGTGGAGCAAATGGAAAGCATGCTTCGTATGGAGACGCCACAAGCATTGCTCCAACGCACTCATAATCATTGGGTGAATTGGGTCAACCAGGACGCTCACCAGCTCTCCTTGCTGAAGCCGGATTTGGCCTCTTTTTATAAAAGATGCTTGCTGATCACAAGGACAAACGTTGACAATCGCGGCGCGATTATTGCAGCGAATGACTCGGATATTTTGAAGTTTGCCAAAGATACCTACTCCTATATGTGGCCGCGGGACGGAGCGCTTGTTTCACACGCTTTAGACCGGGCCGGGTACTATGAGCTGTCGGGGAACTTTTTTGACTTTTGTAAGAAAGTGTTGACACCTGAGGGCTATCTCATGCACAAGTATAATCCGGATAGTTCCGTAGGCTCAAGTTGGCACCCTTGGGTGGATGGTCAGGGCAAAAAGCAGCTTGCCATTCAAGAGGATGAAACGGCGCTCGTGCTTTATACACTGTGGCATCACCATAAGCTGGCAGGTACGCTGGAAAGTTCCCGTGAGGACTATGAGCAGCTTGTCCAACCGGCGGCCGATTTCCTTGTCCATTATCGGGATGCATCGGGTTTGCCGCTGCCCTCCTACGATCTTTGGGAAGAGCGCTATGGCGTTCTTGCCTTTACGGTTGCCTCTGTACATGCAGGTTTGGTTGCCGCTTCCCGTTTCGCTGATTACCATCAGGATAAAGCGCGTGCCGTTTATTATGCGGATATTGCCGATCAGGTGAAAAAGGCGGCGGAACAACAGCTGTTCGCGGCTGACCAAAATCGCTTTTTGCGGGCATTGTACTGGAGCTATGAAAAAAACCAATATGTGCCGGATTATACGTTGGACATGAGCATGTACGGGTTGTTCGACTTCGGGTTATTTGAGCTGGAGGATCCCAGGATCGTGGAAACGATGCGGATGCTGAAAGAGAAATTATGGGTACAAACGGATATCGGCGGCATTGCGAGGTATGAAAATGACTACTACCATCAGGTAACGAACGATGTTGCCAAAGTGCCCGGCAATCCGTGGTTTATTTGTACGCTGTGGTATGCGGAATGGCTGGTGGCTTCTGCCAAAAACGCCGATGATTTGCAGGAAGCGGAAAATTTGATGCGCTGGGCGATTCGCCACGCACTGCCATCAGGCACGATGGCTGAGCAGGTACACCCGTTCACAGGAGCTCCGCTGTCCGTATCGCCGCTTACGTGGTCCCACGCTTCCTTCATTAAAGTGACGCAGGAATATTTGTCAAAGTTAAAGACATTCACCCGGGCGGGAACGAAGCAGCCGGCGGATGCCAGCGAGGACAAAGTGCTGGAGCCGGTTGTTCATTAGCTGGAAGGAGATGAAGTGATGAAAGCTATTCGCGTTAAAGAATTGCGGCAGGGCAACCCTTCCATTGTTCTGGAGACCGTGGACGATCCTGTCATTTCTCATCCGCAAGAGGTCATTGTCAAGGTTCTGGCAGTGGGGTTGGACGGCACGGATAAGGAGATTTTGCAGGAAAAATACGGCGTTCCCCCGCAGGGGGAAAACGATTTGACCACGGGACATGAATCCCTTGGGGTCGTGACCGAGGCTGGGGTGGAGAGCGGGTTTCAGCCTGGCGATCTCGTCACCGCGATTGTCCGGCGGCCCTGCCGAAATCAAAGCTGTGTCAATTGCCGCAACGGTCACTCTGACTTCTGTCAGACGGGTGAATTTGTGGAACGCGGCATCAAAGGCGCCCACGGCTTCCTCTCCGAGCTTTACAAGGAGGAGGGGCGCTATTTGGTGCAGGTGCCGTCTGACCTGCTGGAGCACGGCGTGCTCGTCGAGCCGCAGAGCATCGTCGAGAAGGTATGGGATCAGGTGCTGCGCGTACAGCAACGGCTAATTTGGGAGCCGAGAACAGCGCTCATTCTCGGCTCCGGCCCGCTGGGGCTGCTCGCCGCGATGACGTGCCGTCTGTTGGGGCTGGACGCGTACGTCTGGTCCAAATCGCCGCAGGACAGTCTGCAAGCGCAGCTTGTGAAAGACTGCGGGGGCGTGTTTCAGCCGGCCGATGAGGGCGGCCTTAGCTTGACGGCTTATGCCGAGGGGCTCGGCAAGCCGTTGGACCTGATCCTCGAATGCACGGGCTTCAGCCCGCTCGCCTTCGAGGCCATGTCCGTTCTTGCGCCGAACGGCGTGCTGGCGCTGCTCGGGGTCACGCCGGCTGACCGCAAGCTGGAGATTTCATCCGACATGCTCAATCAGAGCATGGTGCTGGAGAACAAATGCGTGATCGGCTCGGTGAACGCAGCGCGCAAAGATTTTGAGACGGCCATCTACCGGCTGCAGCAGATGGAGATGAAGTATCCCGTTTGGCTGGACCGTTTGGTCACCAACCGGATGAAGCTGGATGCTGTGCCGCAGCTGGATTTTGCGAGCATCCCGATCAAAGCGGTCGTCGACATCGTTCCGGTGGAGCAGTGGCGCGAGCTGGTGAAGCAGACGAACGAAGTGGCGTATAGTTTTTCGGTTTAAGCAGGCTGGTTGCGGCCTGCTTTTTTGTTTGGGCTTGCGCGGATGAGGGCGCGCGGCCGGGGGGAATTTATTGTGAGCCGTCCGAAAAGGCCGTCTCGCGAGAAGGATATGCGGATAGGAGGGGCCGCGCCCCCATATCCGCCCCATTGCCACTCCTCCCCCCCAAAAGGTTAGACTTCCCTGCATAATTTTTCTATAATAATGGGAAAGAGGAGGACGAGCACTCATGTCAAAAAAATTTTTTAGGGAAAACGGCATGCACCTATCATGGCTTCTAGCTTTAATCGCCACACTAGGGAGCCTGTATTTCTCGGAAATTATGCACTTCATACCGTGCAAATTATGCTGGTATCAACGCATTCTGATGTACCCGCTGGTCGTTATTTTGGGGATCGCAGCCGTGCGCAGAGACTACAAGCTGACGATTTATGTATTGCCTTTGACGATATGGGGAGCCTGCATTTCCGTGTATCATGTACTGCTGCAATCCGGGGTTTTTCACGAATCCGCAACGAGCTGCGGGCCTGTTCCCTGTGACGTGGATTACTTGAACTGGCTTGGATTTATTACGATTCCAATGCTTGCCGGAACGGCTTTTATTGTGATCAGCATTCTCCAATATTTGACTTACCGAGCTACGAAATAAACGCCACGCACCAAAAATAGGCAGGTAATTTGTCAGGCGCTGTCGAAATGAATACCGAACGTATTCATTCCTAACGAGGTGCTAAGATGACACCAATTACTAAAAGTGCTGCACTGCTGATCCTGCTAAGCGCAACATTGGTCGGTTGTGCAGACAAAAGCCTGATTCCCCCTGCCGCCGAGGCTGTAACACCAAGCCCGCAAACGACAGCAAAAGCGGAAGCACCTAAGCCTACGCTAGCTCCAACTTCAACTCCTAAACCATCAGCTACTCCCATACCGACTCCAACGCCTACAGCAGCTCCAAGTGCAACTCCGCACCCAACGACTGCTCCCAGCCCGACTGCATCAGCAAAGCCTGCAGCGGACACGGCAAAAACGAAACCAACCGCAGGGGACAAGGTGCCCTATTCATGGTACTACATGAAGAAGAAAACGGGGCAGGTTCCCGATTTTCCGAAAGAAACGAAATCATTTACCGCGGATCAGAAAGCCGTATGGGTGGGGACCGGGAAAAAGGTCTACTTAACCATCGACGCCGGCGGCCCGTTAATCGAAGTGGATTTGATGTTGAAATCGTTGAAGGAAAACGGTGTGAAAGCGAACTTTTTCATTTCGGGCAACAATATTAAGAAGAATCCGGACTATTTAAAAAGAGTTGTGGAGGATGGCCATTTTGTTGCCAACCATACGATGACGCACAACGATTTCAATGAGCTGAGCGATGATCAGATTCGCAAGGAAATTACGGATTTTGAAGCGCTGTACAAAAAGCTGACGGGCAAAGAAGTCGAGAAATATTTCCGCTTCCCTTACGGCCACTACAATATGCATAACTTGAGTTTAGTATCGAGCATGGGATATACCTCTGTCTTTTGGTCAACGGCGATGCGCGATTGGGAGCCGAGAGCGAACGGCGCCGAGGATCCGTACAATGATATTATGAATAATTTGCATGATGGCAATGTTATTTTGATGCATCAGGGCTCTTTGGAAAACATGCAGGCGCTCTCGCGCATTTGCAAAGAGATCAAGAAGAAAGGCTATGAGTTCGCGCTTGTGAATGATTTGCAGCCCCCAAAATAGGTGACGGACCAATAATCAATGTCGCAAGCCTAGGTACCTTTCAGCTTGTACGTTCATATTCTATCCATGTGGCCTGTGAATTTCATTAACCGGCAAAGGAAGCGGATAGTTGTGCAGCAAGCGATAGCCGTACTGGACTCCGGTGTCGGAGGATTAACTGTAGTCAAAGAACTCATGAGACAGCTGCCGCAAGAAAAAGTGATTTATTTCGGCGATACGGCCCGAAGTCCTTATGGTCCGCGATCTCCCTCTGAAGTACGCACATTTACCCGGCAAATCGTGGATTACTTAATTCAATTTAATCCTAAAATGATAGTGATCGCTTGCAACACGGCAACCGCTGTTGCCATAGAAGATATACGCGAACATGTCCCGATTCCGGTGTTGGGTGTCATCTCACCAGGGGCGAGAGCCGCGATTAAACATACGCGAAGCGGGATTGTTGGGGTCATCGGCACCGATGGAACGATCCGCAGCAAAGCATATGAGCATGCGCTGCGGTTAATTTCTCCGGGCATTCAAGTGTACAGCGAGGCTTGCCCGCTCTTGGCCCCTTTCGTAGAGAAAGGGCTGTTTGGCAGGGAACAAGAGCAGGAAATTGTCGAGCAATCGCTTCGCCCGCTCATTGGCAAGCCGATCGATTGCTTAATCTTGGGCTGTACGCATTATCCGTTTCTGATGGAACCGATCTCCCGGGTGATGGGGCCGAAAGTGACGTTGATCTCATCGGCAGACGAAACGGCCAGAGAAATCAGTGCGATTCTGTATCACCGTGACATGATGGAAACATCCGGATTGCTGCCAATCCATCAATTTTTCTGCAGCGGAGATCCCGTTTTATTTAAACGAATAACAGAAAGTTGGCTCAAAGAGCAGATTGCCATTACGCCTGTCGTTTGGCAGGTGCCTAACATTTTTTGAAGAGGCTATCCCCAGTCATCTCGATGACTTGCGGGATAGCTTTTTATGTTAATTTCCAGTTAGCTCCCGCCCCTTCAGGCAGATAGCTCCATTACCCCCGCATGAATCCGGAGCGGCAGGCATATTCATAACCTACGTAGGAGATCAAAGTGCTGTGAGGTGGTCGTATGGTAGGATACGGATATGGGACGCTTTGCGATGAATTGAATCGGCTCGGCAGGATTTATCCTTTCCTGCATGTCGAAGTTATAGGGGAAAGTGTGATGGGGAAAGGCATCCCTGCGCTGCGCATCGGTCAAGGCGCAAGAGAGCTGCATGTCAACGCAGCGGTTCATGCCAATGAGTGGATTACGACGCCCCTGATCATGCAGTTTGTAGAGGATCTTGCTTGCTCGTATGCCCGGGGGACGGCATGGCATGGCAGGAACACGAGGCGTCTCCTTTCGGAGTATTCGCTCTGGGTCGTTCCCATGGTGAATCCCGATGGCGTTGAGCTTGTGCTGAATGGCGTTAGCCCTGAGCATCCGCATCAAGCGAGCCTGCTGGAATGGAATGAAGGGGAGCCGGATTTCAGCAGCTGGAAAGCTAATATACGAGGCGTGGACCTTAATGACCAATTTCCTGCCCATTGGGAGGAGGAAGCGGAACGAAGAGGGCAGCCCGGACCCGGTCCGCGCGATTATGGCGGGGAGAAGCCATTAACGGAACCTGAGGCCGTGGCGCTCGCTCGTTTTACAGAATATCATCCCTTCGAGTTCGTCGTTGCGCTGCATACGCAGGGAAGGGAAATTTACTGGAATTACCGTGGATATGAACCGCCGGAATCCGAGGCGATTGCGGAGCAACTAGCCAGAGTTAGCGGTTATGAGCCGGTGAAATTAACGGATAGCGACGCAGGCTATAAAGATTGGTTTATTCAGCATTTTCGCAAACCCGGATTTACCGTCGAAGTGGGAGTTGGTGTCAATCCGCTGCCCGCGGAATCTTTTGCCGAGCTGTACGCTGAGATTGCTCCGATTCTTCTGACTGCACTGGATTTGCAAACCGTTAACCAATAGACAAGTAATGAGAACTATACCTTGCTTCCCAAGAACCGTTATGTCCAGAGTTCATATACTGGAATAAGGAATCGGCTGGGAGGCGAGGATATGGCACCACCTAAAGGGAAGGGCAAGGTAGCGAAGAAGAAAGTTGTATCATCCAGAGAACAGTATACGATGAAAATTGTGGAGTCTTCCACCTGTGCGGTATGTAAAACGCAATGCGCGAGAGGACTTCGATACTTGGCTTTAATGGCCCAACCGGGGGCTGTCGGCAGAGGGGTTCCATGCATTTTAACAAGAAGAAAAATCAATGGGTAATCAGTGAAAAAAGTCCGCGCCCACAATAAGGAGGCATGGACTTTTCTTTATTTTACCTGTAAGGGATATGTTCATGCGGGATGGAGCATTTATTCTGAATCCAATGGATTTGGTTCTCAAGCCGGTTGCGCTGCTCTTGCGACCCTTGAAATTGCTCCAGCTCTTGGATGAGATTATGCAAGTCAGAGCTCGCATTCGCGCAGTCGTAGCTGCTTTCTAAATTATCCAGCATAGGTCATCCTCCTGATGTTCCATTTTCCTTATTTATGTCCTTTGCCGCTTTTCTGATCCTGTGTTTTTGTCGTTGTATTTTTTCTGGATTGGCCTTGCTGCTTATGATCTGCTGACATGGTTGTTCACTCCTTGGATATGGTTGTTATAGTTGTTGGACAGTGCGAGTTTATTATAAGCAGTTCACTGATTTTGATACGGCCGGATTCGTAAAAAATAAAAACCCAACGAGCGATGGGGATCGTTCGTTGGGCTGTATGCCGAGACAAAGATTACGATTAATGGTTGGAATGGAGCAGTTTATCTTCAAGACGTTGCTTTACTTTTTTGATGGCGTCTGTCTCTAGTTTGTGATTCATGGTGAACTTCGCGCCAGTCAGTGCAAGCGCTTCCTTGACAGTCATTTCTACATAAATAATCTCTTCGCCTTGTGGAATTTGAACGGAATTCTGATTCATTTTCATCACTCCTATGTCAACTTTTTGAAGAGGAAACCTTGATTTGACGCACTTTTAATATAACATACCATGTTAGGTTAAGCAAGGGATATTAAGACCTATTTATTAGAAAAGATTGTCGGAAGGAAGCTTGTGCAGAAACGAAAAAACCACGCCAAACGCCAGCATATGCCGAGCGGTTTAGCGTGATTTCCACAATTAACTATAGCAGCGAATCTCTACAATTTCAGCTTTTGCCGTGCCGTTCGTTGACTCCACCAATATACGCAGACGGTCGGTTTCAACGGTTTCGAAGAAGGTATGCGTATGATGGCGAGTATGATTATCGACCCCTTCGGCCACTGTTTTCCAGTCTCCTCCGACATAGGCTTGCAGCTTATAGTTTTTAACCAGCTCGGGAATAATCTCGAACTCTGTCCGATGGTGATGCAAATTAATGAGGTCTTCATTGACATCGTCATTCAGCGTAAGGTACACGGTGCGGATCGGCACCGGTGCCGGCCAACTGACTTCCAGCCATTCCGGCTTACCGGCTTCCATCACAGCCGACGACCATTGGTTAGGGCCTCCGTATGGCCGTTTATAGCCATTAGCCGCTTTATCCGCCGCAAATGCGGAGGTCGGCGAGAGCAGCCGGAAGCATACCGGCTTGCGAACGAATTCTTTGGAGCTCCAATCGATAACGGGCTGGTGATGATGCATGTCGCCGAAATCCGCGGAATCATCCGTTTCTTTTTTCTTGAAGGAGAGAACGCCGGATTGAGGCTGTGCGGACAAGTGTACAGACAGAGCCGGGTTGCTCTTCAGAATAATAAACGCATTCTGTGCCGTGTCCGGGTGCCAGCTCAGCGGTGCTTCTATCCACTGCCCGGTTCCCTTGGCTACAGCGACTTGCACGACCGAAATTTGGGTGTGCGGGACATAGTTTTGCGGCTTTCCTGTGCTCCACAGCTCAACCGTGAGCACGGTAGCTTCCGAGGCATCCAGCAGCAGCTCGATGCCCTCAATGAACGGATCTGCGGGCACGAGAACCGCCGTATGTGCGGCAAGCGGGATGACTGCCGCAGATTCCTCAAGAGCGAGCTGCGTCAAGGTGCTGGACGCTGTCAAAGAAGCGCTGAGCACGAGGTCTGACGCATCCTCGTTTCTCACGCCGAGCACGGCGGCATCCTGGCGCAGCAGTGTCTGCTGCAGCTCGCTCAGGTGGCTGCCGTGCAGCTCGCGAGGCGAGATGCCCTTCGCTGCGCAAAGAGCAGCGCCAGTGCCCGCGGCTTCGCCGATAACGGCGCAAGTCGCCATGACGCGCGTCGTGCCAAAAGCAACGTGGGACGCGCTGATATTGCGCCCGGCCATCAACATATTCGATACATTGGACGAATAGAGGGAACGGAACGGGATATGGTAGCTGCCGTCCATATGCATATGTTTGGAGCCTTTTGCGGTGGCATACATCCCTTGCGGCGGGTGCAGGTCGATTGACCAGCCGCCGAAGGCTACGCGGTCTTCAAACAGCTCCTGTGCAATGACATCGTTCTGATTCAGCACGTAGTCACCTACGAAACGACGGTACTCCCGTTTCCCGGGAACGGAACCGATCCATTCGAGCGTGAGGTTCTCGCTATCGAATTTGCGGGAATTTTTGATATAATCCCAAATCCCGTAAATAACGGACGACAGCTCGTCGCGGATCCTTTCATTATCATGAACCGTATCCAGCTCGCCGCCCCATTCGATCCACCAGTAAGCGCATCCGTTATCGCCGCTGCGAATGACGCGCTTCATCGGAATGGAGGTTTGGGTGATGTCTTTCGCGAAGCTTGGCGGGATGTAATTAACCGGACGCCCTGCGTCTTTGGTATAGAAGAGCAAGGTGCTTCCCAGCGTGATATCATCCGGTACGAGAGGAGCCCACTCTTCATGGAATTCCTCCTGCGCTTCACGGCCGATACGGAACTTCGCACCTGCCAGAAAACCGACTAATCCATCGCCGGTGCAATCCAGATAAACGCGGCTATCAAAACGGATCCGGCGTTCAGAGCCCATCATCCAGCCAGTAACGGACCGAATTGTTCGGGAATTCTCTTCTCCGTCAGCTTCAACCTCATGTACGTCTGTATTCAAGAACAGCGTAATATTTTTTTCGGCTTTCACTTTTTCCAGCACGATCAGGTCCCACATATAAGGATTTCCGTCGATATTGCGGTATTGGTTCTCCACGAACATTTCACCCATAATCCCGGTTTCACGCGCATTGCGGTGAACGCCATGGGAGGTAGCTCCACACACCCAGACGCGAACTTCACTGCTGGCATTGCCGCCAAGTACAGGGCGATTCTGGACGAGCGAAACGGTTTGCCCTAATCTTGCCGCCGCGATTGCTGCGCATACGCCTGCCAAACCTCCGCCGACGACGGTAATATCGGATGTCACGATTTCATGTTTCATGAATAAGCACCTCACTCGAAATAGAATATCTCTGGTTTCATTCTAAAAGATTCTATTCCCAATGAACATGCAGTCAATTACAATAAACATATACTTTATTTCATTCGTAAGGAGTGGTGGGCATGGCCGTTCGCGATGTGGCTTTGAAGCTCCTCTCCCACGTGTATTGGCACGAAAAAGCGGAGTTTATGTATGACGAAGACACGTATCCCTGCTGGACGCTTTTTGCCGTGGAAGAGGGAAGATTCTTTTATGGGATCGGCGAGCAAAAGGGGGAAGCGGGATTCGGCGATATCGTGGTATGTCCGCCTCATATTGGTTTTCAAAGGCGCACACTGGAGCCGTTGTCGTTTCATTTTCTGCAATTTGTCTGGCTTTCAGAGCCAAGCGCGGAGGAAGCGGGCATATGGAGCGGCAAGCTTGCCGTTAACGACAGGGAGAGACTGGCTTCCAATTACCATTATCTGAAAAAGATGTCCGGTTGGGACGAAGAGAGCACGCTGCATAAACAGCATATGCTCAGCGATTTGCTCCGATTGGTTATCATCGAGCGGGACAGCAAAGACGGAATTTCCTCAGAACGCGACGATCTAATGGAAAAAGCACGCCAATATTTGACGGATCATGCGTATGGCAGCTTATCCATGTTGGATTTGGCGGAAAGTCTGGAGCTCACCCCGGTGCAGTTGACACGCAGGTTTCGCAAATCTTTTGCGCAAACGCCTTCGCAATTTTTGAACGAAATGCGTTTAACGAGGGTGCGCCATTTGCTGGAAGGGTCCCCATTAACCTTGGATGCCATCGCTGCAAAATGCGGATTTGAAAACGGATTTTATTTGAGCCGCGTGTTTACGCAAAAAATAGGGATGGCTCCTTCGGTGTATCGAAGCATGTATCGCGTATAACTAAAAAAGCCTGCCTTCCATACGAATGGAGGCAGAGCTTTTGAATTAAGGACCGGCATTAGGCAGTCTGCTTTGAGCGTACTCGTCTTCCGGCTTGCGGATCCAGCGCTGAAAGTATCCTTGCGTATACAGGGCTTTGAGTAGAATGATCAAGACCGGCGAAAGAATGACACCCGCGACGCCAAATAAGGAAAGGGATACGATCATAAAAGCTAACGTCGTGAACGCCGAAACGCCTAGCGATTCCCCAGTGATCTTAGGCTCCATGATTTGTCTGACAAGAATGACGACAAGCAGCAGGGCGCTTAACCAGATGGCCAGTGTTGTTTGTCCCACGATAAACAGATAAATGATCCATGGGATGAACAAGGTTGAAACTCCCAGCAACGGCAGAACATCGAAGACACCAGAGAGCAGAGCGATGGAAAAAGCGTTATTAACGCCTAGCAGAAGCAGGGCAATGAAGATGACGATGAACGTCAAACTTATGAGCTTGAACTGTGCTTTTACATAGGAAACGATGCCCTTTACGACATTTTCTTTGAGAAAAAAGAAAACGGATTTGAACGTTTTCGGCGTTTTCTCGCTGGCCAGGCGTTTCCAAGAATCGATTTCAATACTGAGGAAGTAGGCCAATATGATTCCGACGATGAAGTTGAACATGAAGGTAGAAAAGGAAGTCAGCGAGGCTACTAGTCCGGATAAGAAAGATATGATGAATTTGGAAGCGTTCCCTGCGAATTGCCCGGCATATTCTTTGGCTTTGACAATGACATCGGGAGGCAATGTTTGAAACCGATCATTTAATTCACTGATTTTATGTACGATTTGGTCATTGAAGATAGCTTGATAGTCGTCTACTTTATCGACAAGGCTCATGATCTGGCTTGTGAAAATAACGGCGGCACCGGTTAGTGCGCCTAAGATGATCAAGACGAAGAGGATGGTCGAAATGGCAGATGCAATCGACTTGCGCATTCCTTTCCGATTCAGAAACCTAGCTAAAGGCTCGATCATCATGAAAATGATCAGAGCCAGAAAGATAGGCGTAGCGATGCGATACAAATAGCTGAACAACAGCATGAATAAGTAGACGGTTAGAACAATGAGAGCAATGTCAAAAGCAGTTCTCCAATATTTCTTGTAAAAAGAAATCATGCATGTTCCTCCGGGGACTATGGGTTTATTGTTCCGTCAAAATAACCGGTCCTTGGCTCGTAATCGCAATCGTGTGTTCATATTGAGCGGACAGACTTCCATCGTAAGTTCTTGCTGTCCAGCCGTCTGCATCGACTTTAGAGTGAAATTTGCCGACATTCAGCATCGGTTCGATCGTGAAAACCATGCCTTCTTTGATACGCGGTCCTTTGCCTGCCGGTCCGTAATGCGGAACCTGCGGTTCTTCATGCATTTCGGAGCCGATTCCGTGACCGATAAAGTCTCTGACAACGGAGAAGCCGTGCGATTCCGCGTACACTTGAATGGCATGCGAGACATCGCCGATGCGGTTGCCTGGAACTGCTTGTTCAATGCCTTTGTACAAGGACTCTTTCGTTACTTTCAGCAATTTCTCGGCGGTTGGAGAGATGTTTCCAACGGCATAGGACCAAGCGGAGTCTGCCAGCCAGCCATCAATTCGCACCACCATGTCAATCGTGACGATATCGCCGTCGTTCAGCGCCTCTTTCTTCGGAAAGCCGTGGCAGATGACGTCGTTAACGGATGCGCAAGTCGCATAAGGGTAACCGTGATAGCCCTTTTGTTCAGGTGTTGCGCCGTGCTTCGCCAGAAAGCCTTCTACGAACTGGTCGATTTCCCAGGTTGTGATGCCGGGGCGAATCATTTTGGCGATTTCTTTATGGCAGTCTGCCAGTATGCGCCCTGCCTTGCCCATTTTTTCTATTTGCTCTTTGGTTTTGATCGTAATCACTTATGTCCAACTCCTCTGGTGATATTTCATTCATTATGTCCACTTTGCAGACCATAGCTTCATCTCTTTTAATATTTGATGCAAATCCTGGCCTTTAGGTGTCAATGTATACTCTACGGTAACAGGAACAGTAGGGTAAGCCATCCGCTCTAAAACGCCATGATCTTCGAGATGACGCAGAATATCGGTTAAGGATTTCGGGCTGATTCCTGTCACTTGACGCTGCAATTCGCCGAAACGCTTCGTACCGCAAAATAATTCCCGAAGGACGAGAAATGCCCATTTTCCGCCGATCACTTCAAGTGTCCGTTCAATGGAGCATTCGATTTCTTTGGGTACTTTAGGAACATAGTTGCTGAGTGGGGCGACTTTATCATTCTCAAGGGTTGACATCAGAAACGCGTCCTTTCCAATTGGCATGTACGTTACTATCTACAAAGTAAGTAAGTTACCATCCTGTAATTAGGGTAGAATATTTTCACTACTATGTATTTTAAAGTTCGTGAAGCCAATTAGCAATAGCAAGGCGGCTTTTACGGTGTTTGTGAATCGCTTTCAAGTTAGACGCGGACAAAGGTTGATTTCGTGTCTTAGATTCTTTACAATAAGAAATAAAAATTATTGTTTCAGGAGATGTGTACATATGAAAGTCAAAATTTCCCGCAATGCAGCGAAAGTACTTCAACTAGAGCTTGATAAAGAAGAAAACAAAGGCCTATTGGTTCGTGTACAAGTGACTCATCAACATGGCGACCATGCTCACTATGGTTTGGGTCTTGACGATAAAACTGCCAAAGACGTCGTTGTAAGCACCGATAAAGGCATCGATGTTTTACTTGACGGAAGTGAACCATTGCTTGACGGCATCCGTATCGACTACTTCTACACACCAGAAGAAGGCTTTATGATTACGAACCCAAGCAAGGGGAACCACGGAGATCACTAATGCGCAATGATATTCGCATTTGTGATAAATGCAAACATATGAAGGTGAAATCCGCACTTTCAAAAATTAAAGTCATTGCACCCGATGCTGAAGTCAAAGTTGCCTGCAAGTCTTACTGCGGCCCTTGTTCTCGTTTTGCTTTTATATTCATTAATGGCCGATATGTGACTGGAGCAACCGAAGACGAAGCGATTGAAAAAGCGAAAAAATATGTGAAATAACAAAAACCGTCTGGGTATCCAGGCGGTTTTTTTATTGGGAAAACTAAGCATGAACCGCAGACTTCGCTAAAAGCTTCTGAATCTCTTTTTCAATTTTGCGCGGCGTGGTGGTCGGCGAGAATCGTTTGATGACGCTGCCTTCTTGGTCCACCAGAAATTTCGTGAAATTCCACTTGATGCCCGAACCGAACAGTCCGGAAGCCTGCTGCTTCAAGTGGCGGTAGAGCGGATGGGTGTCAGCGCCGTTGACGTCTATTTTGGAGAACAAGGGGAAGTTGACGCCGAAATTGATCTGGCATGCCTGCTCAACCTGCTCATCGCTGCCAGGCTCTTGGTCTTTGAACTGATTGCACGGAAATCCTAATACGTTGAAACCTTGATCTTTATAAGTGTCATGAAGCTCTTGAAGTCCCTTGAATTGAGGAGCGAATCCGCATTTGGTCGCGGTATTGACGATAAGCAGCACTTGACCCTTGTAGTCGGCAAGCGACTTTTCTTCACCGCGGATCGTCCGGGCTGTAAATTGATGAACGCTCAAAAGAATCACCTTCTCATAATTATTTTGTACAATTTAATTTTATACAATTTTAATCGAGTTGAAAAGCTTTTTTTGAGAAAAATTCGGACAAGAGGAAACCCAGATTTCGAGTCGCTCGAAAGTCTGGGTTTATTGCTGCACGATATCCGCCAGCGCGATATCAACGGATGTATAGGTGAAATCGAAGCCATGCTGCAGCAGTACGCGGGGCAGCACTTTCTGGCCTTCCAGAAGCAAGACAGACAATTCCCCGAAAATGAGCTTCATCATAAAAGAGGGGAGTGGGAACAAATTCGGTCTGTGCAGCGCTTTGGCGAGTGCCGCTCCGAATTGCTTATTCGTGACGGGACTTGGCGCCGTAGCATTGACAGGCCCGCTGATGGACTCGTTCCGTATGCAGAAATCGATCAATCTCACCATATCTTCGATGTGAATCCAGGACAGCCATTGCTTGCCGCTGCCAATGGTGCCGCCAACGCCCAGCTTATAAGGCAGGGCCATTTTGGGGAATGCGCCCTCTTTGCCATCCAGCACAAGTCCGACGCGGACTTTCACGATGCGGGGTCCCTGGATGTGATCTGCCGCGCGTTCCCATTTCTCAACGACACCGGATAAGAAATCCGTCGCATTGTGCGGGCTGCGCTCATCGAAGGTGGCCGTCTCCGACGTGCCATAAACGGACATGCCCGAGGCGTTGACGACAACCTGCGGCTTAACGTTCATACGTTCAACAAGCTGAGCTACCTGTTCAGCAGCCTGTAAACGGGAATTCAGAATTCTTTGCTTTGCCGCAGCTGTCCAGCGTTGATTAATGGACTCGCCTGCCAAATTTACAATGGCGTCAAGCTCCGTAATTCCAGCAGAATGGCTTTGCAGTTGATCCCATGTGACCGTTTGAACGCCACTAACGCTGCTTTTGGGAGTGCGCGAGATGTTGATCACTTCATGGCCTTGCTGAAGCAAGTACGCAATTAAATGTTTTCCAATAAACCCGCTGCCGCCGGTGACTGCTATTTTCATTTATGCACGCCTCCTTTTTTTCATTATAGGCCTACTAGGCAATGTTTTCCAAGAGCCTTATTCTTCTCTTTACAAGGCTGTGGTATATTTGAAAAAGGAGGGATGCTTATGTTTCGTTTTTTATTCGGAAAATCGCCTAAACCGTCCAAACGCAGCCAACTTGGTAAACGTACTGCTAAGCCAGTCTTCCGTGCCTCGGAATTGCCTCAAGGCCTAGGCTTGCTGGAAGGCATTCCGCTTGAGCGCGTCGCAGCTAAGCTGGAGAGCTCCATTGCGCCGGACTTTATCGAAAGGCTTCAATATCGGGTAAAAGCAGAAAATCCGGGCATGTCCGACGATGAATTTGCCTGCAAATGGTTTGAACTTAAACGTTATTTCTTGATGAACCTTATTATGAAACAAACGCCGATGTTCAGCAGCGAGATTGATGACATCTGGCATGAAATGCTGATGTTCACCCGGGAATATCACAGATTCGGTGAACAATTCGCCGGCGGCGTCATCCATCATGCTCCGGAACGCGAACCGAAGCAGCTCCCGGGAGAGCGCGCTTGGTTTGATTGGATGTATGCCCATCTGTTTGAATTTGCGCCGAGCAGCAAGCGCTGCTGGAACGGATTTTTCCGCAATCCGCTGGATGCTGAACGCACAGAGCTGCTCCGTGAAGGCCAAGCGGATGCGATATCCGCCAGCCTGTTCAATATGGAGCAAGCCCGCCGGTATCCTGAGGTCGCTGAAACGATACGCCTCTTGATTGAGCAAGCCGTTCTGGACGCAAGGAATGCCGCAAAGAGCCGCCGTTTGGAGGATACGGGCTGGGAACATTCAATGTCAAACCCGAACTCGATGGTTTATCTCGCAGGCGCCATGATGTTCTTCTCCATGCAGAATCCGTCAAGCTATGCGAGCGATATGAATGCCAGCTTCCCGGAGAATTCACCTGTAGAACCGCGAGATAAGAGCAGTTGTTCTTCATCGGGCTGCGGGGGCACTTGGGATTCCGGAGGGAACAATGACAGCTCCGGAGATCAAGGGGGAGGCAGTTCCTGCTCATCACACTCTTCCTGTTCGTCCGGCTCCTCTTGTTCGTCATGTTCAAGCTGTGGTTCCAGTTAAAAAGCAGTCTGTCAAGGCGGCAAGCACTTTCCTTCAGAGAGCTCGGGGAAGTGTTTTTCTTTTTTTAGGGAATGCTAAAATTAATCTGGAAAAATCAAGATCAGTTATGCTATACTCTTCCAAACAGGAGATGATCAGATGAATTCGAAAATGTCTTTTCAGCCGCTGAACCGACCCAAGCTGGTTGACGATGTGGTGAATCAACTGCAGAAGAAAATTTCGGAAGGAGAAATTAAGCCTGGCGACAAGATTCCGACGGAGCCGGAACTGATGCAGCAGTTCGCTGTCGGCCGTTCGACCATCCGCGAAGCGGTTAGGGTGCTGGTGCATGCCGGTCTGCTGGAGAAAAAGCAGGGCTTCGGCACTTTTTTGAAAGCACAGTCAGTCATGCAGGAGCCGCTGGACCACCGGCTGCGCAGAGCCGAGATTCTCGAAGTGTACGAAGTGAGAAAGATGCTCGAGCTGGAAATATCCCGATTAGCCGCTGAGCGCCGCGACGAGAACGACCTTGAGCAAATGCGCAGTGCGCTGGATCAACGGTTTGAAGCTTTGGAGAAAGGCGATACCGTCACGTATTTAAGCTATGATGTGAAATTTCATCTTGCCATCGCCATCGCCAGCAAAAACAGCATCGTCATCGACTTGTATCGTTCCTTCACTTCCGCGCTCTTGGAGGCGTCGCATAAACTGGTAAGTGTCGAGACGGTACACGATCCCCACCATTTGTACCACGAGAACATGTACCAAGCGATCAAAGATAAGGATGTCGCGGCAGCCGAGTACTGGACCTTGAAAAATCTGGATGAGACCGTCACACAGCTTAAAGAATATGTAAACAAGGAGTAGATTTACTCTCCTGTCATTTTAAACGTCAGATGATATGATGAAGGGGGCTGGCACCAATGTCAGAATCAATTTCAGCACGCAATCAAACGGTTTATGCGATTTTATTTTCCATCTCTTTAGTCCATTTGTTGAATGACTCCATTCAATCCGTTATTCCCGCTATGTTTCCGATTCTTCATAATTCGCTCCAGCTCAGCTTTACGCAAATCGGGTGGATTGCCTTTACGCTGAACGTAACGGCTTCCATGTTCCAGCCCTTGATCGGACTGTATACCGATGCAAAACCTAAGCCGTTTTTGCTGCCCGCAGGTGTGTTTTTCTCGCTTTTGGGCGTGATTTTACTCGCCGTAGCGTCTTCGTTCGTTCAAGTGCTCGGGGCCGTTATTCTTGTCGGTCTAGGTTCCTCCGTGCTTCATCCGGAAGCGTCGCGTGTAGCTTATTTGGCTGCCGGACCCCGCAGAGGGCTTGCGCAGTCAATCTTCCAAACCGGCGGCAACATCGGCCAGGCGCTCGCTCCCGTATTTACAGCCCTGATTTTCGTACCGTTCGGGCAATTCGGCATTATCTGGTTCTCGCTAGTCGCAGCGGCGGCGATTGTCGTCCAATTTTTCGTAGCCAAATGGTATCGCAAGGCGGGAAGCGGCCGTTCTGCTTCATCACGGAAAACAGCGGTCTTGAAACAAACGCTGCCGCGTAAAACAGTGGCTTATGCGATTACGATTTTGATCATGCTCTTATTTTCCAAGTTCGTTTATGTGGCCAGCATGACAGGCTTCTATGCTTTTTATTTAATCGAGCACGATCAACTCTCCGTTGAAAAAGCGCAGTTGTTCATCTTTACCTTGCTTGCTGCCGGAGCAGTCGGCACGTTCATGGGCGGACCGCTTGCGGACCGATTCGGAAGACGGAACATGATCTGGTTTTCGATTTTGGGCACGGCTCCGTTCTCGCTGCTCTTACCGTATGCCAATTTATTTTGGGCAGGTGTGCTCTGTGCGTGCATTGGGTTCATTCTGCTTTCCGGTTTCTCCGTCATTGTCGTTTATGCTCAGGAGCTGCTGCCCGGCAAAGTGGGCACGGTCTCAGGCCTGTTCTTCGGCCTTGCTTTCGGTTTAGGCGGAATAGGCTCAGCTGTGCTGGGCACACTTGCCGATGCGACGAGCATCTCATTCGTCATTAAGCTTTGTGCCTTCCTGCCGTTAATCGGGCTGTTGGCCGCGTTCCTTCCCTCCGATAAAAAACTGAATTTGAGCCAAGTTGATTTGCCGCAAAACGCGGTAAAAGCATGATGAATTGCGAGGTAATCCTACATGACGCCGATTATTGAGATGAACAATGTCTCTTGGTACAGAGACAATAAAACGATATTGAACCAAGTGAACTGGCAGGTGTCCAAACAGGAGCATTGGGCTGTTCTGGGCTTGAACGGCTCGGGCAAAACGACGATGCTGAATATGATCAATGGCTACATCTGGCCGAGCCAAGGGCATATGTCCGTACTTGGTCATCCGTTTGGAACGGTTGATTTAAGAGAACTGCGTAAAATGATCGGCTGGGTAAGCTCTTCCCTGCAGGAGAAGCTGTATGCCTCCGACAAAACCCAGCATGTCGTCATCAGCGGAAAGCATGCCTCCATCGGGCTGTATGAGAAACCGAGCGAGGCGGATTTCGAGCAAGCCAGAGCGCTTATGCAGCGCCTTAATTGCATGCATTTATACGATCGCACTTATCAATCCTGCTCGCAGGGAGAGAAGCAAAAGCTTCTGATCGCCCGAGCGTTAATGGCTTCCCCGAAGCTGCTGATTTTGGATGAAGCCACGAATGGACTCGATTTTCTTTCCCGGGAAGCTTTGTTGTCCAGCATTCAAGAATTGGCGAAAGGACCGGATGCTCCGACATTATTGTTCGTGACGCATCACATTGAAGAAATTATCCCGATTTTCAATCAAACCTTATTGATCCGCCGCGGTGAGGTGTTTGCGAAGGGGCTGTCACGCGATGTGCTGACAAGCGCCGGCTTATCTTCCTTTTTCGAGACGGAGGTAGAGGTCAACTGGCGGAGCGATCGTCCATGGCTCTCGATTCCTGCCAATGATTTGACGAGTAATGATGCATAAGGTTGAACATAAAGGCGCTTTCCTATGGGAAGGTGCCTTTATTTGTGGGAAATATTGACATAAACCTCTTTGTGCCCTACTATATATTTAGATATCTAATTAAATCGCGGGGAAGGGGGTGCAACCATGAAATCGTGCCCGATCAATCCTCAAAAATCACTGCTCAAGCCAAAGTTTTTCGGCTGTCTTATCTGTTATACGGCTGGTTGGATTTCGTATTGGCATGCGAAGTGGAAAATGTCCAGAAGTGAGCGCTGAGTCTGCTTGCTTCCAATATGTTCATCAGTGAGGTGATCGTATATAATGGCTATATAACGGAGAAGCAACTTGTAAAGGGAGAACCAACATGAAAGCTACACTACATGAGTCTATTGGATTTTGGTTAAAAAAGAATTACCGCAATGCCTGCAATTATTTGGATCAGCGGCTGGATGAGCAGGGCGTCACGAACTCTCAGCTCGGCGTTCTTATGATTCTATGGGAACAAGAAGGCTGCACCCAGAAAGATATGGTTCAAATTCTCGGTATACAACCGGCCTCCATGACCTTCCTGCTGCGCGGCTTAGAAGAGAGAGGGATGATCAAACGCGTGCAAGATAAGTTGGATACCCGTATTAATCGGATTTTTTTGACAGAGAAGGGCTCCTCGATTAAAGAGGCTTGTTTGGCCATCGTGGAGGAAGGCGAGAAGATGATACGCCAAGGTTTTTCCGAGCAAGAGATCGCTTTGATGCTGCATTGGATGAAGCGTGTTGACAGCAATTTTCAAGGCTAGGTTGGCGGGCGCTTCTAATTTGATTATAGGCGTTTTTTTAAATATATAGTTAGATATCTAAATTAAAATAAATCGGTTATATACGATTACAACGGTAATTATAACGTATTTCGTACGAAAAGTGTGGATTTTTATAAAAATTTTACAAAATAAAGTCGAAATATATATGTGTTGACATCCAAAAATAAGTTAGATATCATAATATTCGAATCGAAGAAATGGAGGAATATGGAAATGAATATGAATCATTCTAATTCTTTGTATGAGCGGAGCAATTTGAAAAGAGTTGCAGAATTGCAAGAAATTGTGCCTCAAGGCTCCAAAGCGTTTTTTCAGTTTATGGGGGAAGCTTTTGCCGGGAAAGCGATTGCTTCGAGAACGAAAGAATTAATTGCCGTTGCCGTGACGCATGTCACAGGGTGTCCTTACTGCATTGACGTTCACACAGGAAAATTCAAGAAACTGGAGGGCTCGGTTGAAGAAGTGGTGGAAGCTATTCTTGTGGCAGGCGCAGTGAATGCGGAAACGGTGCTGTTTCATAGCGTAAACGCATGGAATACCATGCATGATCTCGTTTCCAATGAGCTGTATGCAACGAGTAATGCAAGCAAACTGCCGCAGGTTAAAGAAACTCGTCCAGAAACCTTCGCCGCTTTTGAACAATTCCAATCCACCGCTATGGCGGATGGGGCTATCGATGCCAAAACGAAACAGTTGATTGCAGTTGTGATCGCTCATGTGAATGGCTGCGCGTATAGTATCGACAACCACACCCGTAAGTTTAAGGCGCTAGGCGGATCAGCGGAAGAACTGATGGAAGGGCTGCTTGTCGGCGGTGTTGCCAATGCAGGTTATGTCTTGACGCATGGAATAAATGCGCTTAACGCTTTTGACTATCATTCGGATGCCGTAGCTTCGAATTAGAAGCTCTGAGGAAGTGAACCGTGAAAGGAGGAGGTACAGTGTCTACGATCACAATGGTTGTTGTTGGATGTTTGCTGGTGTGCTGCTGCGCGTTTTTCGTCATCAGCAAGATGCGGAAACGGTCGAAATGAGGTAAGCGCTTGTCTAACAGCCATTCAACCAACGTTGGACTCGCTGCTTGCCTGCAAAGACGGTTGAATGGCTTACATCAGGATCGGAAGGTGAGTTGCAGATGCAAGTTGAACGAAAAAGTTCTCCCTCCACAGCATCAGGAATGTATCAGGTAATCGTGATTAGTCTAGGTTTATTTGTTATCTTTCTTGACAGTACGATTGTCAATATAGCACTGCCTACGATGATCGATCAATTCGCCATTTCTCTAAAAACGGCGGCATGGGTCATGAACGCCTACACCATGACAGTCGCGATTCTGCTCATCTTTATGGGGAAAATCGCAGATTTCTACGGGAAGAAAAGGCTGTTTTCACTAGGACTGACGTTATTCATGGTGAGCTCGCTGCTATGTGCTGCAGCTCCTAATGCTTCGCTTCTCATCGCAGCAAGGACGCTCCAAGGGATCGGCGGTGCAATGGCCATTCCCGCCAGCATGAGCTTGGTTCGATCAATCGTTCCCAAAGAAAAAGTAGGAGCGGCTATGGGGATATGGAGCGCGGTTGGCGCATTGGCAATTGCCGTAGGGCCGAGTCTTGGCGGTTTGATTACAGAAGCGTTCAGCTGGCATTGGGTATTTTATTTGAATATTCCTGTTATCCTTATGGCGTTGTTTCTGCAAAGAAATGCTTTAACATCTTATCAAGATCAACTACAGCCCGGTAAACTTGACTGGTGGGGCACTATTTTGCTTAGTATCGGCTTATTCTGCTGCATTAACGGATTCCTGCAAGTGGCGGAGCATGGTTGGTTGAGCCCGGTCGTCTGGTGGCAGCTGCTGATCGCCTTACTCCTGATTGGCGGATTTATATGGACCCAAACCAAACGGGCAAATCCCTTATTGGAGCTAGCCATTTTTAAAAATCATCATTATGTTACCGGACTCTTATCTAATACGCTAGGCGGTCTCCTGTTAATGGGAACCATGTTGATTTCCCCCCTGTTTTTAACTCGCATCCTGTATTTCAGCACACTCAAAGCATCCCTTCTCATGACGCCATTATCTGTCAGTTTACTGCTCATAGCGCCTTTCATAGGTAAAATGATCGATAAAATCGGCAGTTCAATCCCTCTTACGATCGGGTATGCCGTTTCAATCCTTAGTTTTGTTCTGCTTGGAACACTTCCTTTGCAATCTTCTTCAATAGGCTTGTTTATTGGTTGTCTGACCTTGGCGGGATTTGGGATTGGCATAATAGCCATTGCCAGTTTGACGCTCAGCACGCTATCCATTCCCGAAGAACAATTGAATATAGCTTCCGGTACCTTCGCTATGTTCCGTAATCTTGGCGGGGCAATGGGAATTGCGCTATTCGTCTCGGTTAGTGCCGGGAGGGCTGCTGAATCTGCCGGTGCATCGCCCGTATTCAGGACGGCGGGGTTTCAACATGCCTACTTGAGCGGTGCTCTCTTAGCTATCGGATTTATGGTGGTTTCATTCGTATTGTTAAACAGGAAGAACGAGGAATTCACCCAAAACAAAGGGGGCTTATGATGTCTTCATATCGTGAGTTATTTGAAGAATCGATAAAGATGGGAATAGATCCCGTCGGCAGCGTTATTGCGTCTATCGGTTCTATTTATCAATTGCCGATTGAGTCGCATAACGAGATGAAACTAGAGCTAATTAAACATAATTTTCAGTATCACTATACGCATAATGCCCTTTACCGGAAGATTTGCGAAGAGAAGAAGGTGGCTTTGCCGGATATTCAACGCATGGAAGATGTCGTTCTGATTCCGGCCATTGGAATCGGGAAATTCAAGGACGTCAATGCTCAACTCCTATTAACGAAGCCGATTCATGATGTGGAGCATGAGTTGAGAAGCACGGGGACAAGCGGAATACCGAGCATCTCGCGCAGAGACGAACAAACCCTGACGCGAAGCGTGCTCAGTATGTTCTCCATGTTTCGCGAGATGTTTCGATTTTTCGGCGGAGCGGGCGTCTATTTGGCGCCATCTGCCGAAGAAATGCCGGAGATGGGCTTAGTGAAGCTGATCAACATGTTCTCCGGATTGCTGGATTCCAGCCGATTTTTTATTAGCGGTCATGCTTTTGATCCAGAGGCTGCCCTCCAGCAATTGAATGATTGGCAGCATGTACATACTCGTCATATTATCGGCCCGCCCTTCTTGGTCGAAAGGCTATCACGCTATATCCATGAACATGGGCGCCAAATTCAACTCGACAGGCAATCACAAATCATTACGCTTGGCGGTTGGAGGAGCTACACAGGCAGGGAGATTAACCGTCTTGAATTTTATGAGCAAACCGCGCAAACATTTGGCATTCACCAAGGGCAAGTTCGCGATATGTTCGGATTGGTCGAAACGAATTTCATGGCCATCGAATGTGAGCATCATGCCAAGCATATTCCCCCATGGGTTCATTTCTCCATACGCAGTCTTGATCAATTCGATCAAGAGGTGGCGCTGGGCGAGCCGGGACGCTTAGTTGTTTATGACCCTACTTCGTTATCGTATCCGGGTTTCATTTTGACAGACGATCTTGTGTATATGGATAAAAATCCATGTCCCTGCGGCAGGAAGGGACAGGTCGTGAACTATATGTACCGCATCAAAGGGGCCGAGATAGGCTGCTGCGCAATCAATTTGGAGAAATTCATGTCGGATAAGGAAGCAAGAATTACGCAATGTCCTATTGGATAGCGAGATACTCAACCTAACAAAAGGAGAGTAATTCAAACATGTACAATGCAATCATTTCTGATCATTTTATGAACCCAAGAAATATCGGCGATATTATCGATCCTGATTTGGCGTTTCGAATTGGCAATCCGGTCTGCGGCGATACGATCTATGTTTCTGTGAATTTTCATGAAAGCAAAATAAAGGAAATTAAGTATAGGGCGTATGGCTGTGCAACGTCGATCGCGACAGCAAGCATTTTTAGCGAAAGTGTTCAAGGAAAAGCGATCGATGAATTCTGCGGCATGACGCCTTCAAGTAGGGCGGAGCTGCTTGGCGAGCTGGAGCCTAACCAGAAGCATTGCTTGGATATTTTGAATAAACTGTTTGACTCCTTCCATGTTCCAGATGGGTGTAAGCCGTGATTGGCCGTTATTTTGATTATAATGCAACAACGCCGCTCCATCCTCTTGTACGCGAAGTTATGACACAAGCTTTGGACATCTACGGCAATCCGTCAAGCGTTCACCATGTTGGCATGAGCGCCAAAGATGCGGTAGTTTCGGCACGGCAGCAAATTGCGGCATTCTTGCAGTGTGAGCCGGATGAACTTTACTTCACTTCGGGTGGAAGCGAAAGCAATAACTGGGTGATTAAAGGGTACTTGAACCGGTGGTTAGGGTCCCCGTTTCATGCCGTTTCTTCTGTCATTGAGCATCCGTCCGTACGGGAAACACTTCGTTATTGGTGTCATTCAGCTGGCGGCGAGGTGACAAACGTTCCTGTTGATGAAAATGGTTGTATTTCCGCGCAAACGGTGATAGATGCAATTCGGCCGGACACCAAATTGATAACGATCATGCTGGCTAATAATGAAACAGGTGCGATACAACCGATTCAAGAAATAGCCGCAGCCGCCAAATCAAGAGGCATCTTCTTCCACACGGATGCCGTTCAGGCTGTCGGGAAAATGCCAATCCGCCTGCAAGAGTTGGGGGTCGACGCGTTATCTTTTTCGATTCATAAATTGTGCGGTCCCAAAGGGGTTGGGGGACTGTACGTAAATAAAGCGTATGCGTTGGAACCGCTCATTCACGGAGGCGGACAAGAGAGGGGCTTGAGAAGCGGAACCGAAAATGTGGTCTCTTTGATCGGTGCGGCGGAAGCATGCCGCTTGGCTCAGATGGATATGGCGTTCGTGCAGGCCAGACTGTTTGCGTACAAACATCGGATGATTGATCAGCTGCGTCTGCTTGTTCCAAATCTAAAGATCAACGGGTCCATGGACTTGGACAGTACGTTGGCCAATACCATGAATATCGGAATTCCCGGTATTCGCGGAGAAGCTTTAGCCGCTTATTTGGATCAACGCTTCGGCATTGCTGTTTCTGTCGGCTCCGCTTGCAGTTCAAATCAAGAGAAAAAGCTCTCCTACGTTTTGCAAGAAATGGGGTTGGATGAGGACGAAATACGCTCGTCAGTGCGCATAAGCATGGGGGCATTTACGAAAGAGTCGGATGTTGAGTATTTTCTACAGTGTATGGAGCAGTCACTCGTCCATTTCTATCATTGTATGCCAAGCTAGTTGATGATAAGGAGAGATAGTTCCTATGGATAATGAATCACGGCTTTATGATAAGGCAGCCATTGCCAAGGTGATCAAACAAAAAATTATCATTGAAAATTTGGAGTTAAAAGGGATTGCTCCGGAAGACATTATCGATCATGCGCCATTATTCGGCGAGGGTCTGTGTTTGGAATCGGTTGAGGCTTTCTATATCGCCGGGGGGATTGAGGAGCAATTCGGATTTCACATGGACCGAACGAAGCTCCACCAACTGCGGCACCATTTTCAGTCTGTTGATACGCTAACGGCTTATGTATACGATCGTATCGCGTCATCCATTTCATAAGTGCGGGGAGGGAGATTATGGGCAGCGGCTTATTGAAAGCGACTATTCATTCGAATCTTGTGGACCTGCTCCAATATCGGGCATTAGTCACTCCGGATATTAAGATGTACACCTATTTGGTTGACGGGGAAAATCAAGAAGTGAGTTTGACGGCAGCTGAGCTGAACAAACGAGCTATGATGATCGCTTCGTCTCTTCGCAAGTACGGCAGAAAACATAAGACAGTACTGCTGATTTATCCGCCCGGGCTGGAGTTCATTGCCGGATTCATGGGATGTCTGTATGCGGGAGTGATTCCAATTCCGGCATACCCTCCGCATATGAGGCGTCCTACGCCGAGACTTGATGCGATTATCCAAAGTGCGGGAACGGAGATCGCGCTTTCCACAGACAAGCTGATTTTAGACATAGTATCAAGTGCTAGCCAAGATTCGCTGCTTTCTCGTTTGGAGCTTATAGCTACGGATCATCTTGCCCCGACCGGCGGATTTTACTGCATGCCATGCACGGCTGATGATATTGCGTTCTTGCAGTATACTTCAGGCTCCACGGCAAATCCCAAAGGCGTCATGGTAAGCCATGGCAATTTAATTCATAACATGTCATTGATTGCTAAGTATTTTCAGCTCTCCGAAGCTACTCGGATTATGAATTGGCTCCCTGCATATCATGACATGGGATTGATCGGACAATTGCTGATGTCCTTATATTTAGGGTGCGAGCTTGTGTATATGTCGCCGGTGAGTTTCATGCAGAAGCCCATCCGCTGGTTGCGAGCGATTACGCGTTACCAAGCAACGTATAGCGGTGCGCCGAATTTTGCATACGAGCTGTGCGCTGAGAAATTCAATCCGGAAATAGACGGAGATATCGATCTTAGCAGCTGGGCATTGGCTTTCAACGGTGCGGAGCCGGTAAGAGAAGACACCTTAAAGAAATTCATTCGCACATTTGTGCCCTACGGGTTTCAGGCTAACAGCTTCGCGCCATCGTACGGATTAGCAGAAGGCACTTTATACATTTCTGGATATAAACGGGAACAAACGTACACGACATTATGGCTTGATGCTGAAAGTCTGGAACTGGATCTTGCCGTAGTTGTTGCTGAGGAGTCGGCGAATGCCCGAGCCATTGTTGCTTGCGGCATCGTCGTTCCCGAGCAGCGAATCCTTATCGTGAGTCATAAGTACGGCACCTTGGGCAGCGATGGAATGGTGGGAGAAATTTGGGTGAGCGGGCCCAGCGTAGCGCAAGGTTATTGGGCGAATGAAGAGGCTTCGCAGCTCTCTTTTCATGGCGAGTTGGCTAATTTCCCAGGCGAGCGTTTTCTGCGCACAGGCGATTTGGGTTTTATTCAAGACAACGAACTGTTCATCACAGGCAGAATCAAAGATATCATCATTGTCAATGGCCGCAATTTATATCCGCAAGATATCGAGCTTTCCGTACAGAATTGCCATCCGGCAGTGCGCAAGGAATATAT
This sequence comes from Paenibacillus sp. FW126-R14, assembly GCF_058789495.1. Taxonomy (NCBI): domain Bacteria; kingdom Bacillati; phylum Bacillota; class Bacilli; order Caryophanales; family Paenibacillaceae; genus Paenibacillus; species Paenibacillus sp. FW126-R14. Next base: position 47,595 of record NZ_JBYTBS010000005.1, read on the forward strand.
TGCAGCCTTTCAGCGGCAATGTTCGGACGGGACCGAAGAAATTGTCGTCGTAGCCGAGCTCAACCGGGAATTCAGGAGCCGCTGCAAGGAAGAAGAAGCAGCCGGCGAAAGAAACACGCAGCTTCAGAATGAAGTGTTGGCTGCGGCCCGCAGAGCCTTATGGGAACAATTTGATATTCACCTGAACAATCTCCTGTTGATTCGAACAGGGACGATTCCTAAGACTTCCAGCGGTAAAATTCAACGCAGTTTAACGAAAAAACGGTATGAAACAGGTGAGCTTGAGCAAGGTTGAGCGCATCCTGCTCGGAGGAAACAATGATGAACTCGAATGAAGTGTTGCAGTGGTTAAAAAGTGAAATTGCTCTCCTCGTTGACCGGAAGGAAGAGGAGGTTGACATTCATGAACCATTCAGCTCCTATGGGTTGGATTCAGCAAAAACCATGCTGTTGTCGGGTGAATTGGGAGCAGCGCTTAATATGCCTGTTTCCCCGACGTTATTTTGGGATTACCCCAGTATTCATGAATTGTGTGGTTATTTGGGGAGGGATGAAAGGCATCAATGGAAGCAGGAGGCTGCCTCATCACGCGAAGTGCCAAGCCAACGTGATCCTATTGCCATTATTGGCATAGGATGCCGGTTCCCTACTGTTTCTGGCAGCGGGGAATTCTGGGAGCTCCTGCTTCAAGGCTTGGATGCCGTCCGCGATTATCCTGCAGAGCGAGAGAAGTTGGGTGAACGGAAAATAGATCGCCAAGGCGGCTACCTCGATCACATCGATGGATTCGATTATCCATTCTTTAGCCTATCCTATCGGGAAGCAATCCGAATGGACCCGCAACAACGATTGCTGCTTGAGGTTGCCTGGGAAGCGTTGATGGATGCAGGGATATTGCCGGAGTCGTTGGTTAATACCAGTACCGGCGTATTTATCGGAATTTCCAACAGCGATTATGGAAGGAGAGAGCTCGAAGCTGCGGATGAGCTGCATATTCACTCGGTCGTAGGCAGTGCGCTCTGCATAGCGGCTAATCGCCTGTCTTATTTTCTGGGGCTTCAAGGACCGAGCATGGCGATTGATACGGCTTGTTCCTCTTCGCTTGTTGCGGTACATCAAGCCTGCTGCAGTGTATGGTCGGGGGAAAGCCAACAGGCTGTTGCCGGTGGCGTGAATGTTATTCTTTCCAATGCCGTAACTTCAAGTTTGAGTAAAGCGGGGATGCTTGCAGCGGACGATCGCTGTAAAACCTTCGATATTCGGGCTGACGGTTATGTTCGGGGCGAGGGCTGCGGGATCGTCATACTTAAACCGCTAACCCTGGCATTAGCGGATGGCGATGAGGTATATGCCGTCATTCCCGGGAGTGCGGTCAATCAGGACGGGCGCAGCAATGGAATCACTGCGCCAAATCAATCCGCCCAAGAGAAACTGCTTAGATCGGCGTATGCGAACGCGGGAATTCAGCCTGGTCAACTTGGCTATATTGAAGCTCACGGGACAGGGACCTATTTGGGCGATCCCATTGAAGTGAAAGCATTGGGAGCAGTGCTTGCCGAAGAAAGAGGCAGGACCAGTACCGTCTATCTCGGTTCGGTGAAAAGCAACGTCGGACATCTGGAGTCTGCAGCTGGAATAGCCGGACTCATCAAGTCGGCACTTATCATGAAACATGGCATTATTCCGCCGAGCTTGCATTTTCAGAAGTGGAATCCCGAAATTCCGCATGAGAGCTTTCCGTTTATAGTTCCCACGCAATGTGTGGACCTTCGATCTGGGAAAGAGGTTTATGCCGGCGTCAGTTCATTCGGTTTTGGCGGAACCAATGCGCATGTTGTTCTTGGCAGGCCGCCTCACAGATTGCCGGTGCAAGCGGAAAGTGCTCCTTTCCTATTTACGCTGTCTGCAGCGAGAAAAGAGGGCTTATCGGCTTTGGCTCTAGCGTATGCGGACTGGTTAAAGCATGTTAGTCAGCCTGATCTTCCATCTATTTGTTCCACGCTGCTGCAGGGCAGGAAGCATCATGAACATAGACTGGCCATTGCAGCATCATCTAAGGAGGCATTAATGAAAGCATTGCAGGATGAGGTGAGTACACCTGACAGCAGCCTGCCGTGGAAAAGCTATGGCCATGTGCTTTCTAATCCGCCTCAGACGGTATATTATTTCCCGGCTCATGATACGAGCGATGCCGATGCAGGGCTGGAAGAGTTAAATGGCGATGCTGTGTTTCAACAAGCTTATTTTGTTGTAAGCCAATTGTACCGTCAACTGGCGCCGGAGTCCTTGCAGAGTCTCGGAGATTGGCGAACTTTTGCGAAACAATATGCACATGCTGTGATGCTCCGGCATTGGGGAGTGCAGCCTGTAAGCTGCATGGGCGAGGGCGTTGGCTGTATGACTGCGTTGGTCGTGGAAGGTCAATTGTCACTTCCGCAAGCCATCGAACGGCTGATCCGTCAGGACTATCCTGCGTTAGTTAAACCAGAGGCGGAAAAGACTCGAGGAAAAGTTGTTGTATGCATCTCGTCAGCTCCTGCCTGGATGCCGCAGAAGGAAGACTCACTAATCGTCTGCAACGGCAGCAGCATAATTGGCAAACTGCAGCTGCAGTGTCAATTGTTTGTTAAAGGTCTCTATGTGCCTGAAAGCTCCGTACATAGGAAAGTATCTCATATGCTTCCGGGCTACCCGTGGAATCATCAATCGTGTTGGAAAATAGCGGGCAATCATTCGGGGGAGTCAACTGGCATAACCTGTTTTTGTTAATTGGGGGAGTTGCTTTGGAAAGTATCGATGTCGTCGTCATTGGCGGAGGGCAAGCAGGTCTTTCGACAGGGTATTATTTACGCTCGGAGTCGCGGAAGTTTATTATTTTGGATCATAGCCCGGAAATAGGGCATTCGTGGAAAGACAGATATGACTCGTTAACCCTTTTTACGCCTCGTAAGTATAGCAGTTTGCCTGGGCTGCCCCTGAAGGGAGATCCTTGGGGCTATCCGGCAAAGGATGAGATGGCGGCGTATTTAAAGCAATATCAAGAACATTTTGCCATACCCGTCCAGTTGGAAACCCAAGTAAGGCGGCTCTCTTACGCTATGGGGCGATTCTTAATCACGACTAACAAAGGGACGTGGTTGGCTCAACAAGTCGTTGTGGCGACAGGCCCTTTTCAAACTCCTTTCATTCCTCCCCTTGCACAGTCTCTAAGCCCGGAAGTGTTTCAAATACATACAGCAAATTATCGTAATCTTGAAATGCTTCCTGAACAGGGGGATGTGCTCGTGATCGGCGGGGGGAATTCCGGCGCACAGATTGCACTTGAGATTTCTCAACAGAGGAAAGTTTATTTGTCAGTTGGTCATCAAATTCAATATCTGCCTTACCGTTTGCTTGGCAGGAGCCTTTTTTGGTGGTATGAAAGGATTGGGCTGCTAAGCAAGAGTCCGAAATCATGGATTGGGCGGCGGTTCATGAAAAAGAAAGATCCGCTTTATGGTTTTGATCTGAGAAAGGCTATTGCCAGCGGAAGGGTCCAACTATTGACCAGAGCGACAAGCGCGAGTGGCAGACTGGTTTCTTTTGCAGACGGGTCTTTTCATGAAGCGAGTACGATAGTATGGGCTACCGGCTTTCGTTTCGACTATCCATGGATATGTATTCCCGAGATTTTCGATCACAATCAAACGGTCATTCATGAGCGGGGAGTTACATGGATTCCTGGGTTGTATTTTGTAGGCCTGCCTTGGCAGTCTTGCCGGGGATCGGCGTTGATCGGATGGGTACACCGGGATGCTAAATTCATCAGCCGCATGATCACACAATATGGAGAACGCTATGCAAATGAAGGTAATAGCTACGAGGATTTGTCATCGCACGGGAGTTGACATTTGGCGTTCATTCGCTTCCTTCCTCGATGAAGGCAGAAAGGCCAAAATTGCCAAATGTCTGCAAAAGCATCAACAGCAAAGAATGATGGCAGGGGACATTTTGCTCCACTATGTGCTTCGGCATGAGCTGCGTATGGATAAAAGCAAAACGAGTGTCATCTACAGCCCCTCAGGGAAACCGGCCCTTTACGACTGGCCCCGTATTTTCTTTAATATCTCTCACTCAGGGGAATGGGTTGCCATTGTTCTGGCCTCTTGTGAGGTTGGAATCGATGTTCAGAAGCAGGACCCCCGGTTTGCACAGCTGGCAGAAAGCATTCTGTCCCCTTCGGAAAGTAAAGAGCTTCTGCGTGTTCAAGACCCTGCCGTCTTTCTTTGTTGGCGTTGGGTGATGAAAGAAAGTTTTGTTAAGCTGATCGGTACGGGGCTTGGTTTTCCTATGACGAGGATAGACTATGACAGGATTTCTGCCGTAGATGCCGTAACAGTATATGAGAAAAAATGCTATTTCTGCAGAACCTACGAGTTGGTGAAGTGCAAAACCGAAGAGGCTTATCCGTTAGCGGTCAGCAGCGAAACGTATAACTTCCCGGATGAGGTGACAGTCCTTCCCTATAGCAGCTTGCTGAAATGGGCAATTGGTACCATAGTAAGAGAGTAAAAAAGCTGGGTTCCCGTTCGAGTACGGGGATCCAATTTTTTTGTTCGACAAAAAATAAGAAATAAGGACACGGACTGCCGCTTTTCGTGTATAATGAGTTCTTAATCTCATAATCTTAACCTTTGGTAAATTAGCAGCAAGAGGAGTTTTGGCAGATGAATCGATTACGCGGTTTTCTTGGTTCTTATCATCCGATTGTACATACGTTAATTTTGGGGACCGTCATGGCCAGAGCGGCGTCTTCCATGAGTCTGCCTTTTCTGGCGATCTACTTAGCCAAACATACATCCATGAGCGCGGTAATGATCGGAGTTGTCATTGGGATGGGAGCTTTGGCCGGAACGGTCGGGGGCTTTATCGGCGGCAACTTATCGGACCGATTCGGCAGACGCATCATTATGCTGGCCGCTCTTTTCGGATGGGCCGTTGTGTTTGTCGGCTTCAGTTTCGTAAAACTACCGGTCTTATTCATGCTGCTCAATATGTTAAACGGTCTGTGCCGCTCGTTCTACGAGCCGGTTTCGCAAGCTTTGATGGCGGATCTGACAGAACCGGCCAAACGGCTAAGCGTTTTTTCGATGAGATACATGGCCATTAATGTCGGTGTAGCTGTCGGTCCTTTGTTAGGTGCCTTTTTTGCTACGATGGACGGGTCTCTGCCATTCCTGCTAACTGGAATTGTTTATTTGATCTATGCGGTTACGCTATACGTTCTCCTCATCGTTTTTGGCATTAAGCAGATCGAAGGAGAGAAGAAACAACCGGTTACGTTCGCCTCCGCATTGCGTGTCATCCGCAGCGATGTCACGTTTCGCTACTACATCCTTGGCGGGATCATCGGGGCGATCGGATACTCGCAGGTCATGGTGACTCTTTCGCAGTATTTGGAGCAAAGTTTCACCGATGGCGTCAAAATGTTCGCAGTCCTTATGAGTGTTAATGCGATTGTGGTCATTGCTTTACAAATACCGCTTACTCGAATTTCCAATAAGTATACGCCGCTTGCCGCCATTATTTTTGGCAATTTGATGTTTGCTTTAGGAGATGTGGGTTTTGCGTTCTCGCATTCGCTGATTCCGATGATTGTATCGATGGGGATCTTCACGCTTGGCGAAATTTTAAATTATCCCGCGGCGAACATGCTGATTGACAAGCTAGCTCCCGAGCATATGCGAGGCACATATTTTGGCGCTCAAACCTTAACGAATGTCGGCCATTTCATGGGACCGTGGATAGGCGGGTTTTTGCTTGTAGCTTACGGCGGAAGCGTTTTGTATCTGATCATGGCTGTTGTGGTCATGGCAGGGTCGCTATTCTATTGGAAAGGCGCCATCAATCTACAAAACTTCCTGAAAAATTCGTCGAAAAAAGAAATTACTTGATAAAAATGGCGAAATTAGTACTATAGAACTATACGATTTCAAAACAACTTCCCTTATTCTTGATAGTGTAGATATTTTCATGTAAATAAACTTTACAACACATCACGACATGGCAAAACTGACGAAAGTCAGCGACGCAAAGCTATAGGGGCTACCTTGTTCTGGAACGAACTTGTTGCCAGCCAGCTGCCGAACGATTGGGCATTCACCTTCGAACCCCCTCCGATCGGTACACAATGGTGGGGTTTTTCTCTATCATAGCGCTAATTAAACATGAACAAAAAGGAGGACCAGACAGCATGCAGTCCGAACTACATGAAGAGCAGAAAGTAATTTCGCTTTGCGGCAATCATGTTGCCCGTTTGGTACCATCCACGGATGGACCAAAGCTACTGATCAATTTGGAAGAATACGCGCTTAACGAAGCTTGTTGGGATGTCGAAATGTTTCATGGCAGAAGCAACAGCATCTTAATCTTCTACTGGAAAGGCGAAGTAAAACTTTCAGTGAAAATGCCGCCGATGCCCCAAATTGAAGCATTTATGACAAGACTTTATCAAATCTTGACTTCCAAATTAAGAACAGTTCAGCCTATATAGGCGAGCTGTTTTTTTTTATTCGTGGACAGTTTCTAATTGTTAAAGAGCGTTAATTCAATAATGTGAGATGTCACATTATCTACGCACAAATAAACTTCTTTGCAGACTGTTGAAAAATAATTTAATGCGATTGAGTTGATTAATTGGTCGGAGTATAGCCAATTCGGATAGTGATGCAGATATTTCTTATCAGAGTATAGTAGTTTTATATGATTCCATATTTCGTCGAATTCTTGAATGTGAATTGGATTTATCGCATCTTCGTAGCTAGTCTTAACAGACTTATTATTAAATCTTACATACTTATAATCACCCGAAGAGGTATGTTCACCATGAAATTGGTATAAATCTAAAACGAAGGGATTAATCCTTTTTTCACTCAACAACAAAGTAAAGAGTTCCTTCGATGTAGGTTTAAGATTTTCTAATCTTAGTTCAACGGGAATTCTCTTAGACGTTACGACATGAATATTTTGAAAATGGCAAAGCAAATTTCTGAGTGCATCATCATTTAGATCGATATGTGTAAGTGGAATTATAATACACATTTCCGGTGCTCGAAAAATAAACGGTGCAATATAGTATTGTGCAATGGGGGATATTACATTACTCGCGCTGTCCAGCGGTGGAATAGCTTGAAAATGAGTGTCTTCTAGCCGTGAATACGCCGTTCTAGTTAAATTTTCAATAAAATTTTTATCCATATCTTCAAAGTGGCACATATAAATTATCTCCTTAACTCGATCTAGCTGTGGGGCTCCGACAACCTTAACAACTAAGGAAAGGGATAAAATCTATTATATACCAATTTTGTAATGGGTAAAATCTTTACCCTTGCAGTTACGTAAATAGAGGATGATTAGTTCACTATATGAACTGATCACCTCTATTTTTTATTTGTGATTTCCATTTCATCTATCTAGCTCAGCATGTTTATGTTTGCTTCTCCAAGTGAAGGTATAAGAAATTTATGATCAATAGGCGATGACATCACGATTAGAATCGTGTAGGTCCCGTATTTATCACATTGATTTCCGAACTCCTCGAGAGCTCGTGTGGAATCGCTTACTACTTTCAATAAGTAGTTGTGTTCTCCACTTATACGGTAACATTCGACGACATCGGGAGTCGAGCGGCAGAAATCAAGGAATGCGTTACAATCCCTTGTATGGAACAAAATGTAGGCAGCAGCATGTTTTCCAATTTTTTCAGGGGAAATGATGGTGCGATACTCGCTGATGATCCCTTTTTCCTCCATGCGCCTAACTCTTTCCGTTACTGCGGGTTGTGATAAACCGACACATTTTCCTAGCTCCGTCATAGAAATTCTCGCTTGGCTTTGAAGGTGGAAAAGGATTTGCTTATCCACATGATCCATTGGAATCGACTCCTTTAAATTTAAGGTATTTCTTATAAACTAACTTGTAATTCATCGTAAAATGACTCATTTAACTTAGTTGCCTTATGTAATCGATATAACTTATTTTATATAATAAGCTTACAATAGTAAAGCGATTTAAGCTTTAACTATTCCGAAAGGATGAAAAATGTTGAGTATGCTGCATTCAAATAAAATTAATCCAGCATGTTTACCAGGTCGCATCGATGAAGTAATCGATCGAACACTTGCAGACAAGCGACTGGTCGGAGCTGTCATTAAAGTGGCGATTGATGGGGTACTGGTTTATAGCCGAGCTGCTGGTCATGCCGACCGCGAGACGAACCAGCCCATGCAAGAAGACGCTTTATTCCGGCTTGCCTCGGTTACTAAGCCTATCGTTTCAACGGCTGCTCTAGTGTTAGTTGCGCAAGGTCGCCTACAGCTGGATGACCGCGTTGATCGCTACCTTCCAGAGTTTCGGCCACGTCTTCAAAACGGCGAGTTCGCGACTCTGACGATTCGTCAATTGATGACGCATACCGCAGGTCTGACTTACCGCTTTTTTCAAGAAGAAAATGGTTCTTATCAGCGGGCAGGCGTATCGGATGGCATGGATCAGCCCGGTATCACGTTGGAAGAGAACCTGCGCAGGCTGGCTTCTGTACCGCTACTCTATACACCAGGCACCGAGTGGAAATACTCGATCGCAACAGATGTGCTGGGAGCAGTAATTGCAAAAGTTACAGAAACACCGCTTGGCGAGGCCATACACTCGCTGGTGACAAAGCCGCTTGGTATGAGCGACACCGGTTTTACTGCAGCCTGCCCAGAGCGGCTTGCCACTGTCTATGCCAATGAATTTCCGGAGCCACGGCCTCTCCAAGATCCCGACAGCATTGCCTTTATAGAGGGCACGGCGGGCTTCCGGCTTGCCCCTGGCAGGGCACTTGACGACACTGCCTATCCTTCTGGGGGAGCCGGCATGGTCGGCAGTGCAGGGGACTTTTTGCAACTGCTGGAAACATTGCGCAAGGGAGGAGCACCCCTGCTGCCGGAGTCTATGGTGCGCGAAATGACTAGTAACCAGATTGGTAATCTGGAGATGGCTTTTTGGCCAGGACGAGGCTTTGGCTTAGGTTTTACACTGCTGAAGGATCCTGTCGCCGCCAATACTCCGGAATCCCCTGGTACATGGCGCATGGGCGGCACCTATGGTCATTCGTGGTTCGTCGATCCTGTGCAGCGGCTCAGCGTCGTGGCGTTCACCAATACCGCACTTGAAGGCATGTCGGGTCAGTTTACAGTTGACCTTTGTGAAGCCATCTATGACAGTAACAAGAAATAAAGAACGAAAACAAGAGCCTTGGTCCGGGATGAATCGGCTGAGGCTCTCCTATTTGGCGATTAATGGCTTTGCATTGGACCATATAATCTACAAGTTATTAGAGAGAGGTGCTACTGAAATGAGCCAAAACACAACTTCTGCCACACAGAGTGTCACCAGCATTACCTCTTCTGAACGTCTTCCATGGGCTGGATTACTCGCTCTTGCAATGACGGGATTTATCTGCGTACTTACCGAAACGATTCCAGCCGGCTTGTTACTCCAAATCGGGGAGGGGCTTGGAGTTTCGGAGGCTCTTGCGGGTCAACTTGTCACTTTGTACGCCATCGGCTCACTATTGGCCGCAATTCCCCTGACCTCTGCAACGCGCGGATGGCGGCGGCGCCCCCTGCTGCTAATGTGTATTCTAGGTTTTCTCGTATTCAACACCGTCACCATGCTTTCTTCCAACTATACACTGACGCTGGCAGCCCGGTTCTTCGCGGGCGTATCCGCTGGTGTCTTATGGGGGATGATAGCAGGCTATGCCCGGCGGATGGCAGCGGAGTCACTCAAGGGAAGAGCTATGGCGGTGGCGATGGTCGGTACGCCTCTCGCCTTGGCACTCGGTGTGCCTGCTGGAACACTTCTCGGTGCCCTTGTCGGCTGGCGTTCTGTCTTCGGGATTATGTCGCTTCTGGCCTTGATGCTGGTCGCTTGGGTGATTTGGAAGCTGCCGGACTATCCGGGAGAGGCAGCCGATAAGCGGCTTCCACTCTACAAGGTCTTTGTTATTCCGGGGGTGCGGCCGGTGCTGTTTATCGTTCTGGCTTGGGTACTAGCACATAACATCCTATACACCTATATTGCACCGTATCTTGCGCAGGCTGGACTTACGCAGCGGGTTGACTTGGTACTGCTTATTTTCGGCATTACAGCGCTTGTTGGCATCTGGGTCATAGGTGTTTTGATCGACCGCAAACTTCGTCCATTGGTTCTGATCAGCCTTTCTGTATTTGCTCTGGCATCGGTCGCACTAGGCATAAACGGCAGTCATCCCGTCGTGATCTACCTAGTGGTTGCTGTGTGGGGGTTGACGTTTGGGGGCGCGGCGACTTTGCTACAGACAGCAGTGGCTGAAGCTGCTGGAGAGAGTGCGGATGTAGCTCAGTCGATGCTGGTGACGGCATGGAATCTGGCCATCGGCGGTGGCGGTGTGATAGGCGGAATTCTTATAGAAACTCTTGGTGTCGGCTCCTTCCCGTGGGTATTGTTTATTCTACTGGTCCTTGCGTTACTAGTAGCGTGGCGCGCTAGAGAACACGGATTTCCTTTAAAGAGGCGTTGAGGGGCACGAGATTAGTTAATTTGGAGGAAGCCGAGGACTTAATGTAGTTTGACTGCAAAATTTAAATCCATCTTCATTCTCAAAATCTCGAATAAGATAAGGTAGTCCACAATTAGTTGCTTTCAACAATATTATCAAAGCGACTTGATAGTTCAATGAAATGATTACCCCAACCACTATCTATAGATATTTCCTGTAATGACCCTGTAGGAGCAAATAGTGTTTTCATTTCTGAAATGACGGAGTTGTCACGATCTATAAGTCTTTTCGTATATAAGTCCAGTTCTAACAATGCTTCTTCAACAGTTTTATATTTCGACCAAGTAACGTCAGTATCGGGGGAATTTATCAAGTTTCTTACAACCAAAATTAAGTCAATTAATCGACTATAAATATCCACTTCTTCCGCACCATCGCTTTCAATCATATCGTAAATTCATTGTTCGCTTTCACTCATAACTTTTTCCTGCTAACATGATTTGAGCAAGAGTATTCCAGTTAGGTTCTTTCGGTTTATCCATGCTTGAATGGATTCTAGGTTGTGAGTGAATGTTGAGTCAAAGATAGTTTTCCTTTTAGCATTCAAAAAAATAAGAGGCAATCCCTCCGTCATTATGATGACTTATGGGACTGCCTCCTTCTTTTTTTTCATATACCCCAAAAAATAGGGGAACCAGAGGGCACTATTCGAGTTCCATTGGCCGATTTCAAGAAAGCGAGGGAACTACAGGGTCTTATTTGCCCAAAGCAGCATTAACTCTGCTCTAAATCGGCAATATAGCGGAACAGAGTTCCCGCTAATTGGCCAAATAGCTGCTTCAGAGGCAAATAGCGGACCATTGTTCCCACAAAATGCTAGTTATCGCGTCTGCGCGGAGGAAACGGGCCCAAATACTGGTACAGGTTACACTCAATCCGCCCGTTAAACAGCTTGCGCTTCTTATCGGCGCGGCGGTTCATGTAATGCTCGAGCTGCGTGCTCGGGCTTAGAATGAACATGCTCCACGAAGGCATTGGAGCTGTAAGCGCTCCGAGCTCGCGCAGCGCGACCTCGACATCCTTGGCTTCGCCAAGCCGCTCACCATATGGCGGATTGGTGATCAAACAGCCATAGTCGCCGCGCGGGCGGGCTTTGGCTACCGGTTCTACGCGAAGCTGGAACTGCTTCGTCAGGCCGGCCGACTTCGCGGCGGCCTCTGCCACTTCGATGGCAGACGGATCGATATCGCTGCCGATGATGTGCAGCGGCACATTGTCGCGGACCGCGTCGAACGCTTCGTCGCGCGCTTTGTCCCAGAGCTTGCGCGGCACATTGCCCCACGCTTCGCTGGGGAAGCTGCGCCGCAAGCCCGGCGCAATGTTCCAGCCGATCATAGCGGCTTCGATCGGGATCGTTCCCGACCCGCAGAACGGGTCGTAGAGCGGCCGGTCGACGCTCCAGCGGCTGAGCAGGATCATGGCCGCAGCCATCGTCTCCTTCAGCGGCGCTTCGGTCACAAGCCTGCGGTACCCGCGCTTGTGCAGGCTGGGGCCGGTGGTGTCAATCGTGAGTGTCGCGACATCGTTCAGAAGCGCAACCTCAATCACGTAGCGCGCCCCGTTCTCGGGGAACCACTCTGTGCCGTATTGAAGCTTGAGCTTCTCGACGACAGCTTTTTTTACGATGCCTTGGCAGGCAGGGACGCTGGACAATTGTGACTTATGGGAACGCCCTTGCACAGGGAATTCGGCATCGTTCGGAATCCAGTCCGGCCAAGCGAGGGCTTTCGTCCCTTCGAAAAGCTCGTCGAAGGTCAGGGCTTTAAATTGGCCCATAAGCACCAGAATCCGATCCGCTGTACGCAGCCATAGATTGGCCCGGCAAATAGCAAGCTCATCTCCAATAAAGCGTACGCGGCCATTTTCAACGGTAACCTCGGTATAACCGAGATCGCGGACTTCGCGGGCAACGACAGCTTCAAGTCCCATTGGGCAAGTAGCAATTAATTCAATAGATTGTGGCATGTTTAGATTCCTTCCATCCGGGTTGTGCTTCGTTCATAAAACTCATACAATTAACAAGTATAGGACAAATAAGATATACTTACAAACGAAACAGGCAAAACTCTTAGGAGGAACAACATGGAAACCATAACACCTGAAAGTTATATGGAAGGTTTATATGCGGACGATCCCGTGCTGGAGCGGGTGAAGGAAGTTATTCGAGCCCAGAATATGCCGGAAATATCCATTGCACCCGGCTACGGCAGGCTGCTCACGATGCTGGTCACGATGATCGGCGCCAAAAAGGTGCTGGAAATAGGTGCTTTGGGCGGCTATAGCGGGATCTGCCTGGCAAGGGGACTCCAAGCGGGAGGCAAGCTCGTCTCACTTGAGTTGAAGCAGGATTTCGCCGATGTAGCGAAGCGGAATGTGGCGGATGCAGGTCTTGGCGACCTTGTCGAATACCGGATCGGCGAAGCTTTGGTACACTTGAATGAGCTGCTCGCGCAGGGCGAGCGTTTCGATTTCTTCTTTATCGATGCGGACAAAGTGAATTATCCGAACTATTTGGAGCTCGCTATTCAACTAGCGAATCCGGGCGCCATTATTGCAGGGGATAATACGCTGATGAGAGGCAAAGTTGTTGACGCCGCTCAAACGAAAGCCTCCGTGCAAGCGATGCGCAGCTTCAATAAGCTTGTTGCTACGGATCCGCGTCTGGAAAGCACGATCCTTCCGGCCTATGACGGATTGGCGTTGGCACGCGTGAAATAAAGCGTGAGTTTAGACTCCGGTTAAAAAAGGACCTTCTCCCACTTGTTTAGTAGTGGAATGGAAGGTCCTTTTTGCATAGAAATGGGGACAGTAATTTGCCACGGCACTGGTGTTTCAATCTGTGTGAGCGGAGGAGCAGGCTGTGGAGTAGAAATAGGATGTACGATTTGCTGTTTTTTGAAAGGAATAGCACTCATCCCGTTCCAGTAAATGAGCAAAATCTCCGCACATAAAACGATCAATGCAATTTTGGTCCAGTTCAACTTCATGGAGGGCATCCTCACTTTCACTGATGAACCTATATTATCATCTTGTGGGATTCTTTTCCATAATTATTTTTCGCATGTCCTCCTTATTTTTGCACAAGCCCTGTCTTAATTTCAAACTCAAAGCGTTCGCTTTCGGGCATTTGAACATTGCGGGCTCTGGTGATCGCGCGCTCGATATCATAAGGGACCCGAACGAATTGAATAGCGGAGCCTGCATGCTGCAAACTGCCCGGATTTCCCTCCAGAACGCAGTAGCAAGCTTGCGATATGCCATCATACGGGAGGCCCACGCTGCCTACGTTAAAGAGTATCAAACCATTATCCGCATAAGTCTCAGGCTGTCTATCCGAGGGACTCTTGATCGTAATCAAATAAGGGGTATGGATGTCCCCGTATCCTACAATATCAGGCTGCCGCCCGTCCGCCGCTGCTCCGGTCATCTCCGTATTTTGAAACATGGCCAGGCGCTCTTTCTTGGAAGCTTTGCGCTTCACCCGGTGATAAACGCTTTGCGAGGAGGCGTGGAACAGCCGGAACAGTTTGCCGCTTACGTACAAATCAACGGAAAAAGGCAGTCCGTCCAAATAGGCAAGCCTTTCGGGTCCCAATTGCCGCTGCTGCCAAATGCCGCCAGGCTGATCCTGAGGCAGGTTGATCCCCGAGTCCCAGTTCCCTTGAATGACCACTTCGCAGGTGCTCTGAATGCAATCAACAACGGCAGCCGGATCGGGTCCTTTGCCGACCAGATCGCCTAAACAGTAGATCCGTTCTATGCCACGCTGTTTGATATCTTCCAATACGGCTTCCAGTGCAGGTAGATTTCCATGAATATCCGAAATAATCGCGATTTTTTCCAACGTCATTAATCCCTTTCCATGCAAGGCTCGAATGTGAATCTCAATGCTTCTGTTATACCATACAGACGCCAATCTGAAAATGAGAGCGCTTGACTATTACCTATTGATAGATTCTTCTGCTATAATTTGTAGGGGGAAAGGGGAAGGTTTTGAATGGAATCCAGAATAGAGCGTCACCGTAAAGCGAAGAAAGAGCGCACTCCGCAGAAGAAAACTCCGCTGAAAGTGATAGGAGGACTCACGCTGGCCGCTGCTGCCTGTTTCGCTATTGGGATTGGCGCTTCCCATTGGATGTCGAACAGCCCTACCGCCGAAGAGCAAGAGGCAGCCTCGCCGCCAGTGGCCGCGACTTCGCCTCAACCGACAGCTGCAGCGAGCGCCCAGTCAAGCGCAAAGCCTGGCTCAAAGCCGAGTCCTGCAGCTGCAGCAGGCACTGCCAATCCGTCTTCGGCGAATGAGGCTGCGAACAAGCCTGCGGACAGCAGCGGGCAAGTGAGTCTGACTTTCGTGGGAGATGTGCTGCTAGCTTCCAAGGTAGAAGATATTTTGAAGCAAAAAGGCTATGATTATCCTTATACGAATGTCAAAGACTACTTGAGCAAGCCTGATTTTACCATTGCGAATTTGGAAACGCCCATAACGACCAGAGGTACCGTTCAGAATAAGGATTATGTCTATCGTTCCTCGCCGTTATCTTTACCGCCGCTGAAGGCTGCAGGCATCGATCTTGTTAATTTGGCGAATAATCATGTGATGGATTATGGTCCGGAAGGATTGCAGGACACGATGAACTTCCTTGATCAAGAAGGTATCAAACGCATGGGAGCGGGCAAGGATTTGAATGAAGCCTATCAACCGGTGATCATGGAAAAAAACGGCATGAAAATCGCCTTCTTCGGATTTAGCCGTGTTGTTCCGGAGGCTTCTTGGAAAGCAGGTCCCGGTCACCTTGGCGTAGCCGAAACCTACAGCTACAAGCTGCCGGTTGAAGCTATTCAGAAAGCAAAACAGAGCGCTGATCTTGTTGTCGTCGTTGCTCATTGGGGCGTCGAGAGAAGCGATCATCCGGATAAGAACCAGACCGACCTCGCGCACCGTTATATCGATGCAGGCGCAGATTTGGTCGTTGGCGGTCATCCGCACGTTCTGCAAGGCTTCGAACAGTACAAAGGCAAATGGATCGCCTATAGTTTAGGCAATTTCATATTTACAACAAATGATAATCCGAAGACATGGGAAACGGTTATTTTGGAAGCCGAATGCTCGAAGGACAAGTCGTGCAATATTCATCTGGTGCCTATTTTGACCAAATTCGCACTGCCTACGCCGATGAACCCGGAAGAGGGCTCCAAGCTGTTTCAAAGGTTGAGCCAAATTTCGATTGGTGCTAAGGTGAATGCTGAAGGAAATTTGAGCAAGAAATAACGTGAGGAGCAAACAACATGACAACGATTCGCAATATTTACTGTGTGGGACGAAATTACCGGGCGCATGCCGCAGAGCTGGGGAACGATGTTCCCGATCAACCGATGATTTTTACGAAACCGACACATGCCTTGGAAGAAATGAGTGGCGGTGAGTTGACGCTTCCGGGCGATCAAGGTGAAATTCACTATGAGGCCGAATTGGTTCTGCATATCGCGAAGCCCTACCAGGAAGGCATTCAAGTGGATGAGATTGTTGATAAATATGCGCTTGGCATTGATTTCACGCTTAGAGACGTACAGTCCGTTATTAAGAAAAAGGGCCAACCGTGGCTGCCGGCCAAAGGCTTTTTGAAGTCTGCGCCGATGACTGATTTCCGTCCGTTTCCGGGTGCGTCCAAGCTTACCGAGGACAATTTCCAGCTACGTCAGAACGGACAAACGGTTCAAAGCGGCAATATCGGCAACATGATCTTCGATCTTCAAACGATTATTGATTACATAGCGAAGCATTACGGGCTGGGCGCAGGCGATATCATTTTCACGGGCACGCCGGAAGGCGTAGGACCTGTTCGCAATGGCGACCGGTTGGAATTAGTCTGGGGCGAGGAAGTATTTGGAGCTGTTACCGTTCACGTATAAAAAAAGGGCAGTCTCTTAAGGTCCATATTGACCTGAGAGATTTGCCCTTTTCTATTGCATATCTGCCGGCTCTTCGGATGCTGTATCGGCATACTGCTCGCGAACACGAAGGATCGCAGGCAATTGCTCCAAAAACACATCCACGATCTGAGGGTCAAAATGCTCGCCCCGTTCTTCTTGAAACAGCTGCAGGATGCGGTCCAATTCCCAAGCTTTTTTGTAGACGCGCTCGCTGCCGAGCGCATCGAAGACGTCAGCAATGGCGGTAATACGCCCGTATATGTGAATGTCCTCACCCTTGATTCCTCGCGGATATCCGCGCCCGTTCCATTTCTCATGATGCTCATAGGCGACGACCGCAGCTGTTTTGAGAATGTGACGGTTGGAGTTTTTGAGCAGGTTATAGCCGATCCGTGTATGATGCTGCATGAGTTTAAACTCTTCGTCGGTTAATTTGCCCGGTTTATTGAGCACGCTGTCGGGGATCGCGACTTTGCCGATATCGTGCATGGGCGAAGCTATTTTGAGCAGTTCAGCTTCTTCCTTGCTGAGGCCTAATCCGAGTGCGAGGAGGTAGGAATACTCGGCGACACGCTTGACGTGGTTGCCTGTTTCTTTGGAGCGGCTTTCGCCGATTTCACCCATACGGAAAATAATTTCTTTTTGGGTTTCTTCAATCTCGCTCGTGAGCAGCGCCGATTCCAAAGATTTGCCTGCATACGAGGAGGCCAGCGTCAAATATTCCATGTCTTTGTCCGAAAATTGTTCGCATTCCGTTAGCTTGTTAATGGCTTGATAAGCACCGATAATTTCGCCTTGACTGTTGCGGAAAGGAATGACCATCAGTGCTTTCGTGCGATAGCCCGTTTGCCGGTCTGTTGCGAGAGCACCATTAAGCAGGTACGTTTTATATTCTTCATTCGTATAGGCATCATCGATAAATACGGCTTTATCGTGCGTGACAGCATAACCGACTAGTCCGGCTGATTTCGGAATCCGAATCTCATCGAGTCCGTGAGCTACTTTGGACCATAACTCATTTTTGCTTGAATCCAACAGCCAAACGGTACAACGATCGGAAACGATCATTTCGCGCCCCATATCTGCCATCAGCATGAGAACATTTTCGAGTACGCGTTCATTGGCAATTTTGGCTGCGTAATCAAAAATAACGCGCAGCATTTTTTCTGGATCCAAGTCTTTTTTTATCCGTGACAGATTTGTAATGTGATCGTTATCCATGTCAGCCTCCCAACCTTTGGCATCTATCTACTTGTATATTACCATATTATTCTCGTAAAAAGATGATCTTCCTGCTAACACGACTCGATCTTTGTATAATTTTGTCGAATGCGAAGAGGGTGCGTGTAGGGATGAAGCCCCTATTCAGACTATGCTACAATAAGTGGGAATTGAGGTGTTGAAATGGATTGGATTTGGGGGTTAGTCGGGAGCTTGCTCATCGCAGGCGCAGCTTTCTGGAGAGGATCGCTCTCCGTATCCGGTTTGCTTGCTGCGGTGGTTCTTGGAACCTTCATGTTTGTATGCGGGAGCTTGGCTTGGTTCGGGACATTGATTGCTTTTTTTGTCTCTTCCAGCCTGTTGTCGAAACTTAAACATCAGCGAAAAGCCGCCGCTGAAAGCGGCTATGCCAAAGGCGGCAGGCGCGATGCCGGACAGGTTGCGGCCAACGGCGGACTTGGCTTAGCGCTTTGCATCGGCAATGCCATATGGCCTGATCCGGTATGGTGGGTGCTGTTTCTTGGAGTGATGGCAACCGTTACAGCGGACACCTGGGCAACGGAAATTGGCGGAATGAGCGCTTCAGCGCCCAGGTCGATTCTGAGTGGGAGACGCGTTGCGGCGGGGACTTCAGGCGGTATAACGGCTTTAGGACTGCTGGCTTCGGTGGCGGGAGGAGCGTTTATCGGATGGATCGGCGGATGGTTTATCGCCATAGGAGAGCAGGGGAGTGTAATAAGCACACGGCCTGCATGCATTGCTCTCGGTGCGGTTTCAGGGCTGCTAGGTTCATTAGCCGATTCCTTGTTAGGGGCAACGCTGCAAGTGATGTATCGTTGCGAGGTTTGCGGGAAAACGATTGAGAAAGAGACTCATTGCGGGCATAACGCGAAGCAAATACGCGGCCTGAAATTCATGACCAACGATCGTGTGAATGCTCTTTCCTCGCTGGTCGGAGGCGTATTGTGCTGGGTATTGTGGCAGTTGGCCTCCGGTTGAACACATATAAAAAGTGCAGCAATGCTTGAATTTGCGAATTCAATGCATGTGCTGCACTTTTCTTTAATGAACGGTAGGCGGTGTTTCATGAGAGAGCTCTCTAGCAGGCTGCTGTGAGACAGAGGGAGACGCGGCGTCTAGAAGCTGCTTCTCCAGTTGCTTCACTTTGCGGTGCAGCTTGTACTGACGAACCATTCCGAATAGACCGACGATCAAACCGCCGAGCAGCGTAGAGGTCAGAATAACAAGAATTAGCGGGGTCGACGTTTGGGCGAAGATGAAATTTACTTGCACCTTTTCGACATTTACGACCGCAAAAACAGCTGTTATGAGGGCGAATAATAAAGCGCAGATTAGAATCCATTGCATTTTCATCCAGCATTCATCCTTTCAACCTGCGAAAAGGTTGAAGGCTTGCGCCTCCAACCTTCCACATCACTTACTTCGTCAGTTCTTCCATCTGATCGAGCAAGGAGCTGAAGACGCTCATCGCTTGCTTGATCGGCTCCGGTGTCGACATATCAACGCCGGCTTTTTTCAAAATATTCAAGGAGTAGTCGCTGCCGCCGCTTTTCAGGAAGCCCAAGTAACGGTCGACGGCTGGCTGGCCTTCATCCAAAATTTGCTTCGCAAAGCTGGTCGCTGCCGAGAAGCCTGTTGCGTATTTATACACATAGAAGCTGTTATAGAAGTGAGGAATACGCGCCCATTCCATCTCAATATCTTGATCCACGACCATGTCATTGCCATGATACAGCTTATTTAAGCCGTAGTAGATCTCGCTGAATTCTTGAGGTGTGAGGGACTCGCCCTGTTCCGATTTCTCATGGGTAATCATTTCGAATTCCGCAAACATCGTTTGCCGGAAAACCGTGGTACGGAACTGATCCGCATAGTAAGTTAACAGATACAGCTTCTCCTTCGGATCCGTCACACGTTTCAATAAATAGTCCATGAGCAGCGCCTCATTCAAGGTAGAAGCGACTTCCGCAAGGAAAATCGTATACTGCGCATAGCGGTATTCCTGATTTTCGTCGGACAAATACGAATGGATGGCATGCCCCATTTCATGCGTCAGGGTGAACATGCTGTTCAAATTGTCCTTGTGGTTCAGCAGCACATAGGGATGTGTGCCGTAAGCGCCCCAGCTGTATGCGCCGTTACGCTTATTTTTGTTCTCATAAACGTCGATCCAGTGGTTGTCAAAGCCGTCCTGAAGAATTTTCAAGTAGTTTTCGCCTAGCGGGGCTAAGCTTTTCTTGATTTCTTCTTTGGCTTGTTGGTAAGTAATATCCATTTTGAACTCCTCAACCAGCGGAGCAAAAAGGTCGTACATATGTAATTCATCGACTTTCAGCAGCTTTTTGCGAAGCTTCAGATAGCGCTGCAGCTGCGGCAACGAGTCGTGAACGGTGGAAATTAAGTTCGTATACACTTCCTTCTTGATGTTATCGCCGAAAAGGGTAGATTCCAGAACGGAAGGATAGTGACGCGCTTTGGCATAGAAAATGTTCTTGTTAATATTCGCGCTGAGCGTAGCGCCGATCGTATTTTTATTGTTGCGGTACGTTTCGTAAACGGCATGGAAAGCATTTTTCCGTACTTCCGGATCGCGGCTCTCCAAGAATTGGATGTAGCTTCCGTGGGTAAGCTCGACTTCCTCGCCTTTTTCATTCTTGATCTTAGGAAATTTCAAATCGGCATTGTTCAGCATGCCGAAGATCGTGCTTGGCGCGCCCGCCATATTGCCGGCTTGGGCCAGCAGCGCTTCCTGTTCTTTGGACAGCGTGTGCGGCTTCTGACGGATCATTTCTTCCAGCGTGTCTTTATAAAAAGATAACGAAGGATCGTTCACCAACTGCTGAAGCTTTTCATCCGATAAGCTTAAAATTTCCGGTGAGATGAAGGAGAGCGCTTCGCCAACCTCGACGCTGATTTTTTTCGCTTTTTCGGATAAAGCCTGATAAGTAGGCTCTGCTGTATCTTCATGGTGTTTCATGTTGGAATATACATAGAGTCGTTCTGTTTTCAAAGAGACCTCGTCTTCCAACTGAAAACATTGCTTGACGGTAGCGGCATCGTTAAGTTTTCCTTGGAAGGCGGTGATTTTTCCAAGCGAGCTTTTCACTTCTTGAAATTCTTTTTCCCAAGCCTTTCCGTCAGAAAATAAATCTTCCAAATTCCAGCGGTGCTCGGCAGGGACTTGCTTGCGTTCCAATAGTTGAGCCATGGGAGCCCTCCTGTTCTTGTTTTGAGTTTGGGGTAATCGGTCTTCTTTTGCGTGCAAATCGGCAGCTGGGACAGAACTGAGGAGAAGTCCCATTGCCGCTGTCACATAGATCCAGCGCATTACGGTCACGCTCCCGGCATGTACCCATGTGGGGGATTTTCGAAATAATCCCAATTCATGGTTTTCACCATAGTATGACCGTTAACCCGCTCCTTTATGATTATAAGAAAAAGCTGGAAGGAAGTAAATTTACTTTCCGGCACCGAAGAAGGAGAACAGGATCAGAACAAACGAGAGCGAAACCATCACGATCGCCAACAAGGCGAGATACCGTTTCATTTGTGCCGGAAGGCTGTCTCTTTTCATAATCAAAATGATGGCAAGGCAGAAGGATACGAGTATAAATGTGAGTATAGATCCGGATTCGGTCATAAGAGAATCATCCTTATTCGTATAGGATATGATGCCTGTTAACTACTGCATGATAGTAAATTTCGCTGCCAACAGGCAAACTCCTTTTTCATCCGGCATGGGGCATCGTTTCGCCTTGATTTTCATCCTCTTCCGTCTTTACCAGAATGAGTTTGCCGCGGGAATCCATTTTGACGGTAAAACGATCCTCCGGAGCAATTTGCGCCTCATCGCTTAATTCCTTCGGGAGCTTCAATTGGCCGCGGTCGCCGACTTCAACGAGGTAGCCGACCATTTTGGACCATTTGCCTGCCCCAAGTACAATCACGATCAGAAGACCGATGAACAGCCATTTGCCGAGCGGATCTGAAGCGAAGAAGGGGGACAGGAACTTTTCCCCGGTAATCATTTTACCTGCGGTTAATGCGAGTACGCCTGCACCGATATAAATGATCCACGGATAAGTCTCAATCCATTTGATGAACAGCGTGCTGCCCCAGACAACGATCGGGACACTGACCAGCAGGCCGATGATGACGAGCAGGAAATTCCCGTGAGCAGCGCCGGCGACGGCAATCACATTGTCCAGTCCCATCACGGCGTCGGCAATAATAATGGTGCGTATCGCCGCCCACATGCTGTTTTTGGCTTGAACGTGCTCATGATTTTTCTTTTCGCTAAGCAGCTTATACGAAATCCAGAGGAGCAGGATTCCACCCGCTAAGAGGAGACCGGGGATTTTCAAAAGCGTGACGACGATAAGCGTGGCCACTGCGCGGATCACGATAGCGCCTACCGTTCCCCACAGGATAACTTTCTTTTGCGTTTCCTTCTTCAAATTGCGCGCCGCCATACCGATCACGATCGCGTTATCTCCTGCAAGCACCAAATCAATGAGGATAATACTGAGCAATGAGACGAAAAAACCAGCCGATAACCATTCCACAACGACCACTCCTTTTAGCATTTTTTTGAAAAAAAATAGAGCCCAGCACCGATGTCCGGTGAAGGCTCTAATTCATCAAAAAAGACCTTCACCAAAAATTTGGCAAAGGTCTTGCTAACAACGATGGTCGTTGCCAATAAAGCCGGGATCTGATGAGGATCCGAATTGACGACTTTACTGTATCAGCTACTCCCCTTTGGAGTATTGCGTATGAACTTGTAGCTTTATTATAGAAACCGGGAGAATGAAAGTCAAGAAGATTGGTCTTAACGGTTTATACGGCTTTGAAAGCATCCATAATCGCTTGCCATTCTTCTTCGGTACCCTCGAACTTGTCCTTGGCAAACCGCTCGTTGGCCCAGTGCAGCATCGCAGGCCGCCCAATGAACGTATGGCACTCTTCGCCCCATTGGTCGGAGATTTCCGTCAGAACGATTTTGGTCCCTTGTACTTCAACGTTAAGCATGTTCCATTTATCTTTTTTGTAGATGGTATGTTTCTTGAAAGGTTGTTTCGACACGATTGTTCCTCGTTTCTGTAGTAAGCTTATAGATATATGCCATCGTATCATAAATAAACGCGATTTCCAAACGGAGAGGCAAGAAAATCCTATTGCGCAAGGTACGCTGCCATGGTAATATTCTCCTAATCCTTTCCAGAGGGAAAGCGGTTATGAGGCAGTTTAGTCAAGTAAGAATGATGAGCTGAGGAGAGATGAGCATGGAAAACAAACGTATTTATGAGCAGGCAGGGGTCGCAATGACCTCAAGATCGTACGCAGAGTACGAAAAAATGTTTATGCTGATGACCGAAGATTTGCCAGGCAAGCGTGTTCTGGACGTTGCGGGCGGTGCTTCCTCGTTCACAACCGAAGCAAGGAAGCTGGGTATTTTCTCCGAGGCGGCCGATCCGCTCTATGAGAAATCTCCAGAAGCTATCGAGCAGCATGGCAGACAAGAGATTGAGCTCGTCGCAGCGAAGATGGAGAAGCTTCAGGATGTCTATGACTGGACGTTTTACGGTTCGCTTTCCAATCATACAGCCGGCCGAGTGAAGAGCCTTGATAGGTTTCTAGAGGATTTCTCAAGCGATGATGGAGCTTCGAGGTATCATGTGGCTTGTCTTCCGACTCTGCCCTTTGAGCAGGAATCTTTCGATCTCGTATTGTGCAGTCACTTTCTATTTCTTTATGAAGAGCAATTCGATTACGCCTTTCATCTGGAGGCGGTGCGCGAGCTG
Organism: Paenibacillus sp. FW126-R14; assembly: GCF_058789495.1. Classification (NCBI taxonomy): domain Bacteria; kingdom Bacillati; phylum Bacillota; class Bacilli; order Caryophanales; family Paenibacillaceae; genus Paenibacillus; species Paenibacillus sp. FW126-R14. The sequence continues at coordinate 71,196 of NZ_JBYTBS010000005.1, forward strand.
ATTCGCGTCGTGAAGTCTGGCGGTGAAGTGCGGATTTATCCGCTGCTCAGTTTCCGTACGGCCGAATACAGCAGACTGTCCGAAATCATAGGCGAACTTACAATTGAGGGTCATTTGGTGGAAAAAAGAGAGGCGAGCCTCCCGTTTTTGCCGAATTCTCATCAATATTTAAGCATAATCAAGATGGGCTCTGCATAGGAAAAAAACGTTGGTACATCAACAAATTTTAGCCTGTCCGCGGCTTTTTATTCGTTGATTTATCCCAAATGTGATGGTATAATTTCCTTATTCGTCATAGATGGCGATATTTTTAGGAGGTTGTTCACTTGAAAGGTACAGTTAAATGGTTCAACGCAGAAAAAGGCTACGGTTTCATTTCTGTTGATGGAGGCGACGATGTATTCGTTCACTTCTCCGCGATTCAAGGCGAAGGATTCAAAACATTAGAAGAAGGCCAATCCGTTGAGTTTGATATCACTCAAGGCAACCGTGGTCCTCAAGCAGCTAACGTCACAAAATTATAAGAAATTGGGAGTCCCCACTTATAAATAGAGTGTCATAGCACAAACAACAGAGACAGCACCCATTGGGGGCTGTCTTTTTTGCTGCTGATTAAAGGGCAGGCGCCCGATTTTCTAAGTATCGTAATTGACTACATAATTGTGCATTTCGGTGCTGTAATGTCCTTCGCTGAATTCGATCAGAGCGCCGTGCTCGTCATAGGAATAACGCAATCTTTTCAGCAAGGGCGTTCCTGCTTTCACCTGCAGCATATCCGCTATGGAGGAAGGCGCGGTGACGGCAGCGAACTCATCCCGATATTTTTCCAAGGCAATGCCGTGATCTTCAAGCAGCTCATACAGGGATTGATCGTTCAAATCCGTAAGCTCGGTCGCGGCCATTTGCAGCGAAAGATAGTGGGAATAGTGAATATAGGGTGTTTCATTCAGGTGATACAGCCGCTCTATATAGAAACAGCGCTCGCCAAACAGCTGATATTGTAATGTTTCAGCCGTATTCGTGACAACTTCAGCTCGTAGCAGCTGCTTGTGAATTTGGTAGCCTTCTTCAACGAGTACCTCTGTGAAACGTTTCCATTTGGACAGCTTGGACAAAGAAGCATTACGGATGACCTTGGTGCCTTTGCCGCTGCCTTTTTCCAAATAACCTTCTTGCGCCAGCTCTTTGATAGCATTGCGAACCGTGATTTTGCTAACATTGAATTCCTGCTCCAGCTGGGGCTCGGAAGGAATATTGGTACCCAAAGGATACACACCGTGCAAGATGCGATCCTTCAGGATATTCATAATTTGCAAATATAAGGGGCGTTTATTGCGGGATAAATTCACCTAAACGTTCACTACCTTTCTACATCGCCTACGGCTTCCGTCATCGCGCGCATAATATCGCTTTCGGATGACATGGGGGTATCGCCAACAATGGTATGTGCAAGCATGCCGGCCGCTGCTGCGAACCCGACGGTTTGTTCGGCGGTAAATCCTTGGATTTCCCCGTGTAAAATACCGCTTGTGTAGGCATCTCCTGCACCAATTCTATCATAGATGGAAAAAGTGAGCAGATTAGAAAAGGTGAACGCTTGATGCTTATAAATATACCCGCGCAAGGAATGGGTGTTGTCGCTGTTAATGTGACGATGCGTTCCAGCAATGACAGTGATTTGATACTTCTCTGCAACCGCTGGGATCAGCTCTATCAGCTGGTTTTGACGCTCAGTCTGATCGGTATGCATACCAAGGATGTACATGGCATCCTTCTCGTTCATCATGACAATGTCCGCGAGCTGCAGCATGTCCTCGTAGTGAGGCTTTGCCTTCGCATAGCCGCCTTCGCCCCAGTGGGCCGGACGATAATTGCAGTCGAAAACAACGGTACCGCCATTCGCTTTAACTTCTTTGGCCAAAGCTTTCATATGCTGGCGCACTTGGTCATTCATAGCCAGCGTAATTCCGCAGAAATGGACAATGTCGATTTGTTTTGCCAATTCGGCAAAATCATAAGTGTTCTCAGGAGCAGTATTAAAGCTGCTTTCCTGGCGATTGGAATACGTTACCCGGCTGGGCCGGGCACCGAACCCATTTTCTAAAAAATACATGCCGAGGTAGTTTCCGCCGCGAGTAATCAACGAAGAGTTGATCCCTAGTTTGCGCAAGTAAGCTTCCGCGGCATCCCCCACAGCGTTGGATGGCAATCTGGAGATCAGATATCCCGTATGCCCGAAGCGGGCGAGGGCTGAGCTTATATTCACGCCAGTACCGGAGAACGTGTAGTGGAGCATACTTGCTTGAGACAAGAGCTCATATCCCGGCACTTGCAGCCGCATCATAACCTCTCCAAAAGCAGCAACCCGCTTAGCCATGTTGATCAACCAGTCTTTTCATGATGCTGAGCAATTCGCGCACATCCGAGGTATTCGTTTTTCCGGTCGCTTTGTCGATGATCGACGAATACACATGGGGGATGACTTGCGGAACGTTCGCTTCGAGCGCGATGCGAAGAATCGGTACAAAGTTTTCCATATCGATGCCGCCGGTCGGCTCTAAAGCAAAGCCTTCTTCGCCGCAAGCCTGGGCGACGGCGCGCAGCTCTTCTTCACGGCTTAGGCCGTTCATAGGGAAATACTTAAGGGCATTCCCGCCCATGTCGCGAACGAGCGCGATCGCCGTTTTCACAGGTACGATGGCATGCTCGGATTGAGCGGCGCTCACAGGACCTGTTGAGATATTGACGTAACCAACGCGACCGGTCGGGGAGACCAAGCTGTTGATCCAGCTGTCTTGTTCGCCAAGGTTTGCTCGCGTTGCGCCAACGGACGGGAACACTTGATTGATGTGCGTGCCCGGATAGTGTTTGGCAATGGCTGCGACGACAGCCGCTTGACGGTTATCTCCTGCGCCAAGTCCGATGGATACGGCTTCGTCTATCGCTTTGCCATATTCTTTCATAGCGGCAACGGCTGTTTCTACGGTTGGATAGTCCTTTGAAAGTACGCCGACAAGCACATAGCCTTCGGCTGCTTCGAATACTTCTTTCGCGTTTTCTACGGAGTTAGCGAGCACGTTAAGAGCTGCGCGGCCTTTATAAAGTCGTTTTGCCATGTTGGACATGTTATTGACCTCCTGCTAGTTTACGTATTTGAGCGGCGATAACCTCAATATCATCGCCTTGTAGAGGACGTGGGTCGATATCAAAATAGCCTTGTCTTACGCCGTAATCGCGGGTATAAATGGCTATCTCGCCTTCTTGCAGCCCGGTTACGACTTCTTTAGCCGTCGTTCCGGCTTGCACCGGATCGACATGAATGCGCCCGCGGAAAATGGCCCGGCCGGCTTCGTCTTGAACGATTGTCACCTTAATCCCTTTCAGCTCGCCGAGAGGCATTAGCACTTGCAAGGTAGCCTTTTCCAGCTCGCTTTTATCCTCTTTCACGCCGTATTCGTCCAGCGCTTGAAGCAAGCCGAAGGTAGTTTCTTTTCCTACTTTCATACTCCGCCCGATGCCATACAGCTGAACTTTGAGCCATTCGATATAGGTGCGTTTGCCGCCGACAATCCCTGAAGTAGGGCCTTCGATCGCTTTAGAGCCGCTGTAAATGGCGAGATCCGAGTATTTCACATACTTTTGAATATCTTCTTCCGCTGCCGCATCCACGATAAGCGGTACATTATTACGCTGCGCAATGTCCCATGCTTCTTCTACAGAAATCATGTTTTTTTGGACCGCGTGATGGGATTTCACATAAAGAATAGCGGCTGTATTTTCGCTGATGGCATCCTCGATATGCTCAGCTTTCCCTTCATTCGCGTAACCAACTTCGATGAGCTTGCCGCCCCCGAGATACACCATCGTCTCCACCGGAGCTCCGTACTGGACGTTGTGGCCTTTAAGAATGATGATTTCACGCTTGGCAATCGGGTCCTGATGCAAGCGTTCGCTCATCCGGCGATTTCCTTGCGTGACAACAGCTGCGACAGAGAGCGCGATACCGCTTGAAGCGGAATTGACGACGACAGCAGCTTCGGAGCCGAGTATATTCGCGATATAGTCGCCGGCTTTATCGACGAGATCCGCGATTTCCACGTAATTTTGCCCGCCATGTTTCATAGCTTCCATGACCGTATCGGTCGGTGCGGAGACACCCAGAATACTCATGCGTCCACTTGCATTGATGACACGTTTAAGGCCGTATTTAGCATTTAGTGAGAGTGCCATTTACAACTACTCCTTTGGGTTGAATTGTTTGTTCTGCCGTGCGCTGGTCACCTTCGGAGTCAGTGAGCACCAGTGTCTCGTTCTGAACCGTAAACATCGTGAGGTTGGCCGTATCCCCAACTTGGATGCGGCCAAGTTCCGGCTTGTTCAGCCAACTTGCAGCGTGGGAGGTAACGGCATCTATCACTTCTTGAAGCGAGTAGCCCAGGTACAGAAATTTCGTCAGCACATTGGACAAGCTGTATACAGGTCCGTTCAAGCGATTCCCACGGTAAATGTCCGTCGAAATCGTGTTCAAACCGATATGGTGCTTTTTCGCGGCTTCGGCAACCTTGAAAGAAAAGCTTGCTGTGCCGTGGCCTACGTCCAGATGCACGCCCCTTGCCAGCGCCTCCGTCAGAACCTGCAAAGGCTTGCCTTCTTCATCAAAAAGATTATTCGCTTTCCCGTTCAAATAATGGGTAATGATATCTTTTTTTTCTAAAAGCGAGATTACTTCTTCGATACTTGGCGGTCCCGAACCGATGTGGACCATCAAAGGAAGCGAGGTCGCACTTGAAAGTTCCCGCGCAGCGCGCAAAGGAGCAATGCCGGAGTCGCGGACAACGCTTTTGCTAATTCTCGCTTTTAAACCGACGATGAAGTCTTCGTAAGTCCTTGCGGCTTCAACAACCTTCTCGTGATTAATCCAGGTCATGTCGGATAGCTCATCGACCCTTTGCAACCCAATGCGCGAAATGTTTAAAAAAGCAAATAAGTTCGTTTTGGCATATCGTCTGCTTGCAGCCAATTCCGCAATGCGGTCAGCTCCGCAGCTTCCGGCGTCAACAATCGTGGTAACACCCTGTTTGATGCCAATCTCATCGATCTCATCGCCATAAGGATCAAAGGCAGGAAACGCGTGAACGTGCATATCGATCCAACCGCTTGAAACATAGACGCCTGAGAAGTCTACAATCTGCTCGCCTTGCCCCTGTCCGGGACTCGTCAATTCGGCAATTTTTCCGTCTTCGATTACAATATCGAGAAATTCTCCGTTTACGTGCTTGACATTGTGTAGGACGAATCGATTTTTCATGCAGGTCACCTTTTTCTGTAAATCAAATTATAAGTGTTTTCATGATGTCTTGCGTGTAAGTTCCCCTTATTGTTGGAGAAGGGTGTCAATCAGTTTATTGAATATAACGTTATAATGTTAGGATAGCATACTGGATTGCTTAAGTAAATATAACGTTATAATGTTTGGGGATGCGCTATTGCGTGGGTTTCCGAACCGATGGTGCGGAGGTTGGATGAGGGGCAGATGGGCAAACGGGGAGTGCGGGGGTAGTAGTAAGTAGTAAGGAGTACCGTGGGATAGTGAGCAAGGCGTAAGAGGTAAGGGGTACTGTGGTAGGGAGTAGGCGTAAGTAAGGAGTACCGTGGGATAGTGAAGTAGGCAGAAAAGGTAAGGAGTATCGCGATTTGAGGTAGTCGTAAGAAGTGCAGAGTAGCGGGGATAGAGTGGAGGAGCATGGATAGTGAGAGGGCGTAAGAGATGCAGGGTACTGTGGTAGGGAGCAGGAGTAAGAGGTGTCGAGTACCGTGGGATAGGGAGCAAGGCGGCGTAAGAGGTAAGGAGTAATGCAGTACGGGGTGAAGTCGGAAGAGACACGTAGAGCGAGGTACGGGAACAGCAGAATCGTGTAATTAAATAGCTGTTATGACCGGTTATCGAATTTCGTTCCGATTTCCTTACCGATATGGGGAACTATAGGACGCTATCTGTGCTCGATTAGCATATTTCAAGGTTAAAACGGAACTACAGGGACTTATTTCCCGCCGGATGGCTGCCGTTCGGCCAAAACCGAGGAGATAGAGGATCATAGTTCCCTATGATTTGCCAAAGGGTAGCTTTTGGAGGAATTAGAGGACTATAGTTCCCATGAACACCCCACTCGCGAAGCCAGCATCAGCATGTAGGAAAGGCTTAATCGCGAGCGAGTCGTGTTCCACTCTCAGGGCAGCTTATCTTAAGTCGGCGGGAATAAACCATGCCATAGGATGTCGATAATTTTGGTAGCGGCCTGGCTTTCCTGCGGAAACAGTTTGTTGCCTTCCCCATCGCGTGCGTGCCCCATCATCAGCAGAGAGGTATACGCGCGTGCAATGAACCGCGGGTCAACGGGACCGATTTCACCGGAGGCGGCGGCTTTGCTGAATTCATGCTCCAACGCATCGAGGATGCCCTGCTCGGATTTGCGCATCAGGTTCATCTGCTCCTCGGAGAGGACAGCCTCCATTTTGCGCAGGAAGGAATGAAGATCGAAATCAATAGCTTTCAAATGCGCTTCAGTGATATCCAATAATCGATCGCGAAGTGAGGCTGGCTGATTTAAACGCATCAAGGTCACTTTTCTGACATTATCCATCAACTGCACCATGGAGGCTGTCAGCAGATCCGACTTCGATGGATAGTAATAATAAACAGATGCTTTCGTTACCTGACACTCCTTCGCGATATCATCCATTGAAACGGACTCATAGCCTCTGGACAGGAACATCGGTATGGCTGTTTGGATAATTTTATGCGTGAGCGGCATTTCCCCTTGTGCGGCGCGGGGGCGGCCGAGCGGCTTTGTTTTTTTGTCCATAAGAATCGCTCCACTTCTGAGAAAATAGAAAATCATTGATTAATTAACTGTCCAGTATATATAATTAATTACATCATCATCATTCCAATGCAGCACCAATAATCGAATCAAAAGAAAAGAGGTTGCAAATGCACGAAAATCCCTTGTTTAGCAAGCTAGGCGCTATAGTTGCCGGTCGACGCAGTAAATGGGTAACCGTCGTTGTATGGGTTTTGTTAACTGGAATTTTATCGGTCTTTCTGCCTAACGTCAATTCGCAGGAAAATAATGCGGCACATCAGCTGCCGAATGACTCGTGGTCGCTTCAAGCCAGCGAAACGATGCGGGAATATTTCCCGAGCGACGAAGGCGTGCCTGCCCTAATCGTTTGGTACCGCGCTTCCGGGTTAACGGAAGATGATATTAGCGGCGTGCAGAAGGTCACGAAGCAGCTGACGGATGCGCCGTTGGATGCGCAAAAGGGGCTGCCGCCCCTGCATCAGCTGCCGGCTCCGGCTGTCAAAAGCATGCTGTCCAAAGACGGAACCCTGCTCGTGCTGCCGATCTCTTTTGAAGAAGGGACAGAGACAGAGGTTCTGCAAAAAGGTCTGAAGAAATTGCAGGAAATAACGGCAGCCCAGCTCGGCAGCGACCCGTTCGCCGCCAAGGTTAACGAGGAGGGCCTGCACGCCCGCATAACGGGTCCGGTGGGCATTCAAACCGATGCAACAGCGTTATTCAAAGGAGCGGACATAGCGCTGCTGATGGCAACGGTCCTTTTGGTGCTGCTGCTGCTCATCCTGCTGTATCGCTCCCCGATTCTCGCGATCATTCCGCTCATCGGGGTCGGCTTTGCTTACGGCATCATCTCGCCGATTCTCGGGTTCCTTGCCAAGCATGGCTGGATAACGGTTGATGCGCAGTCCATCTCGATCATGACCGTGCTGCTGTTCGGTGCGGGAACGGATTATTGTCTTTTCTTCGTAGCCAGATATCGTCAAGCCTTGCTGGAAGAGAAGGATAAATACGCTGCATTGCGCGCATCCTTCGGAGGGTCAACCGGTGCGATTGGCATGAGCGGCTTGACCGTCATCGTTTCGTTATTAGGGCTGTTATTTGCCCATTATGGCTCGAATCATCGATTAGCTATTCCGTTCAGCGTCGCAATTTTCATTATGGCGATTGCCAGCTTGACGCTGGTTCCGGCGCTGCTCGCGATTATCGGCCGGGCTTCTTTCTTTCCTTTCATCCCCTTGACGTCTGAAATGCGCGCCGAGAAGGAAGCACGGAAAGGAAAAAAGGTACGCGAGCAGAAAGCAGTCGGCGCTTTAAGCGCTGCATTGGGGCGTGTGGTAACAGAAAAGCCTAAACGCGTATTGGCAATCAGTTTAATCGTACTGGTGGCGCTTGCGGCTTTTGCTCCTCAAATCAAGTTTACGTATAACCTGCTAGAGTCTTTTCCGTCATCCATGCCGTCACGAGAAGGGTTTACGCTGCTTTCCGAGCATGTTTCTCCGGGTTCGTTGGCTCCGGTGAAAGTCATTGTCAATACGGAGGGGAAAGAGGCAGATGTACAGGGGGCGCTTGCAAAGCTGCCATATGTCGAATCGGTTTCAAAGCCGGCAGGCAGCCAGAAAGACACGAACGTACTAGCTTATGAGCTCATTTTCAAGCAGGATCCGTATGCGCTGACCGCAATCGAGAAAATACCGGAGATCCGCGAAGCCGCCGAGCAGCAGCTTGTGAAGGCAGGGGTGGCAGCTCCGCAGGTTTGGGTTGGCGGCGAGACGGCAACGCAGTACGATAGCAAAACCGTCGTGGAACGCGACACTCGCGTGGTCATTCCGATTGTCATCGGGGTGATTGCCTTGTTATTGCTCGTTTATTTGAGATCCATCGTTGCGACGGTGTATCTGATTGCCACTGTCTTGCTCTCGTATTTTTCAGCATTAGGCGCGGGCTGGCTTATTTTGCACTATTTTATGGATACGTCAGCTATTCAGGGGTTGATTCCGCTCTATGCTTTTGTTTTTCTCGTAGCCTTGGGCGAGGATTATAATATTTTCATGGTGTCTAGCATATGGCAGGAGCGCGGCCGTCTGAAACTGAAAGATGCGATTCGCCTGGGCGTAAGCACAACCAGCTCTGTTATTACATCGGCTGGACTAATCCTAGCCGGCACTTTCGCAGTGCTCGCTACGCTGCCGATCCAGGTGCTGGTTCAATTCGGCGTCATCTGCGCGATTGGCGTTATTTTGGATACATTCATCGTCAGGCCGTTCCTTGTTCCTTCGATCACGATACTGCTTGGAGAAGCTTCTTTCTGGCCCGGTAAAATAAAAAGGCAGCCGCAAACCGCGGTGGAACATACTCGTCCCTAATAAAAAGGAGCTGTCCGCGAATTGCGGCAGCTCCTTGTATCTTTTAGTCGATGATTTGAAGAATATCGTCGATTTCTTTGCGGGCCAATTTGCCCGGGCGATCCTTCGGATGACCGAGGGCGATAACCATATTGATCTGACATTCATCCGGAATGTTCAGGTACTCGCGGATTTGATCCTGAGCCAGCAGGACAGGACCTGTCATCGGGCATGTTGCGAGACCTCTGGCATGCGCGGCAAGCATGAGGTTCTGGGAAGCCAGGCAGGAACTCTTGATTCCTTCTTCGGCCCAGACCGCATCATGCACAAGCTCAATCGGATCAAAAATGCGATCGCGGAACTTCGACTCATAAGGCGTCGCCAAGCAGATGATCAGCACAGGTGCATCGGAAAATGCTGTGGCATACGGTCCGAATGATTTCACGAGAAGGCGGGCTTCCCGGGAAAGACCTTTTGTCTCGGCCTCTGCCGCTCTAAGGTGGAGCTGTTCCCATGTCAGCTGTTCAATATGTTTAATCTTCTCTGTATTTCGTATCGCAATAAACTTCCAGGTCTGGGAATTCGTATCGCTTGGCGCATAGCGGGCGCAATCGATAATTTCACGAATATCTTCTGTCGCGACTTCCTGCTCAGTAAAATTCCGAACGCTGCGGCGTTCTAGTACAATGGACTTGAAATCCTCATAATTCATATAAAACAATTACCTGCCTTTGCTGCTTCATTTTCGTTAGCATTATTACTTGGTACTAAGACTATAGTATAAAACAGTTGTCACTGCAGCACAACCGTATCTCCTTCTTGAAGACCTTTGACGACCTCGGTTTTCTCCGGCGTTTCCATGCCGATCTCAATTTCACGGCGTTCTACGCCTTGCGGCGTCTGGAGCATGACGTAGTAAACGTCTTTTTCATGCATCACGGCTAACGTGGGGACGACGGTAACTCCGTTTTTCTTCTCGGTCTCAATCGTACCTGAAAGACTGAGTCCTGCAATAAGCTGCTCATCCGGCTCCAGCGAAATTGTAATTTCGAACTGTGCGGAGGCGGAGCCTTGATCGGTGCCGGACTTCGCAAATTTCGATACTTTTTCCACTTTGCCCTGCAGTTTTTTCTGCTTCAAGGCTTCTACTTTAACTTGGACAGGCATGCCCGGCTTAATCCGGAATACGTCGAACTCTCCGACGGTGCAAACTAATTGCAGTTTCGTCAAATCCACGATTTTCCCGATTCGTACGCTTTCTTCGACGGATTTTGGGATTTTGGCGGAATCTTCGAATAAGAAGATGCCGTCCTCGGGAGCCGTAAAGGCGGCCTGTTCCACTTTCTCCTGCTTTTTCGCGAGCTGCAATTGAATGGATTCGTCATTGACCTGATTCAACTGCTCTTGAATTTTTCGTCCCTCGGAAGAGGCGAAGCGGGAGCGGGCATCATTCTCGCTGACGGCGCCGGCTGCACCGCCGGTTGTGTCTCCTTCAGGAGCGGCTGCTTTGAAATTAGCAAGATCGGACTCCAGCTTCTGCTTTCTCAGATTTGATTGCAGGGTGGCGATCTCACTTTTTAGCGGTGTGGCATCAAGTTCGAACAGCAGCTGGCCCTTTTTTACCTGAGCCCCGTCTGTGATCTGCCAGGTTTTGATTTCGCCGCCGAATGGCGCATAAACACGAGTTTCCTTCTCGTAAGACGATTTCCCTTTGACTTCAACACTGTTGACAAGATCCTCTTTCGTCACTTTAAATTGCAAGGCGCTGGGAGCTGCTGCCAGGTTCGTTTTGTTTCCTTTCATTGCTTTGGGGTGGCTGGATATGTATAAAAAGCTGCTTATACCGCAGACAATGATGGCTGTTATCAGTAGTATCCAGGTTTTCTTTTTCCTCATGCTTGGCAAACTCCTATTCTCGTTTAATTGCAGTCAATGCGTCCGTGCGAGATGCTTTAATAGCGGGGTACAGCCCCGAAAGGACGCCGGTCATCACAGCGAAGAACATACCGACGGGAAGAATCCACAGGGAGATGAATAATATTTCAGCCTGCTCTCCCGAACCGGAACCGAAGCGGATAATAATGAGATTGATCCCCCAAATAACCCAATAGGAGAGCAGAATGCCTACAAGGCCGCCAAGCATGCCCAGGAGGGAAGATTCCACAATAAACATGTTTCGGATTTGCTTTAAGTTCGCACCCAATACTTTCATGATGCCAATCTGTCTGCGGCGCTGATGGGTGGACATCGTCATGGCGACAACAATGGAGATCGAGGCTACGAAAAGCACAAAAAGTCCAACACCCGTAAGGAGCAAACGAACGATAACGAACTCGCCTTTCATCCGATCCTCTTGATATAAATTGGTTTGTGTATTGAGCTGAAGCTTCTTAATCCACTCGTCAACCTGCTTTACGTTGGCGCTGCTGTCTATTTTAACTTTCACTTCGGAATACTGAACTCGCCCGTCGGGCGCCGATTTGTTGAGGGCTTCCAGTATTTTGAGACCGGTCTGCGGCGACACATAGGCGGTTTTATTTCCTTGTAGCATGTTGTCAGGCAGTCCATCGGGCTTCTGCAGGATGCCGGTAACGCGAAGCGATACCTCTCTGGGCTCGGCAGTTGGTGTGCCAGAGCTTCCTCCGGGCTGCCCTTGATAATCATTCGATTTCAAAAGCAGCTGCTTTTGATAAAGCGGATAAGGAATCGTGCCCATTTGGCGGTATGTCTCGGCCTGTTCCTTGCTTGGATTTTGCTGCATAAGCTTGTTGCGAATTTCTATCGTCTTCAAATCCAACACGCCAAGCGTAGTGCCGTAATTTAGAATGATATTGTTGTCTTGACTGCTTGCCCCGCCTTGTTGGAACTTGGAGTCGAAATCCTCGAGTGTCGTCAGCTCCGTAGCAATGAGACGAAGATAGCTTTGTTTGCCATCATCGACAGTGAAGTTGAATTGACCCAACTCTTGAAAGCTGGCAACGGATTTCACATGAGGAAAAGTACGAATGAGTTCGAGCTTGCTCTGTGTCAGTTTAGACGGGCTGTTCGGATCGCCGCTTTGATCCGTAATCGTAATTTCATCTGTTTTGAGATAGAAGCTCAGCTGCTTCTGGCTGTAATGCTGTATCGATTCGCCAAACCCGAGCGCCACCATGATGGAGGCCGAGCCGATGGCAATCCCTACGGTACACAGCGCGGTTACAACCTTGCGCCGCTGCAGTTGGTCCCAGCCTAGCCGAACGTAATCCTTGAACTTCATTCGTTCTCACCATCCTGAGCAGTTCCTTCCAGCAAGTATCCGTCGCGAAGCTGCAAGATCCGCTGAGTCCGGCGTGCCACCTCGTGCTCGTGAGTGACGATAACGAAGGTGATTCCCGAATTTTGATTGAGATCAATGAGCAAATCGATAATTTCGGCTTCCGTCTTCGTATCGAGATTACCTGTGGGCTCGTCCGCAAAGACGATGGCCGGTTTCGTGATGAGCGAGCGGGCGATACTGACACGCTGCTGTTGTCCTCCGGAGAGCTGCGCCGGAAATAGATCGGACTTATCGCCGATTCCTACTTGCTGTAAGAGCGCCATAGCTCTTTGTTTGCGTTCCGCGCCAGAGATGCTTTGAAAGACGAGAGGCAGTTCTACGTTTTCGCGAACGGTTAGATGTGGTATTAATTCATAAGATTGGAAAATGAAGCCGATGTGCGTCCGTCGAAATTCCGCCAAGCGGTTTTCGCTCATTTTTTCAATCGCCTCTCCGGCAATGGAGATAGAACCTCTGGTAGGCTTCATTAAGCCTGCCATTAAATTTAATAATGTTGATTTCCCGGAGCCTGAGCTGCCGAGCAAAGCGACCATTTCGCCTTGCTCTACCCGGAAGCTAAGTTCATGCAGAACGGGAGTATCCTCTTGACCTGTGCGGAAACTGTGAGATAACCGTTCAATGGCTAACACGAAATCATTCCCTTCATTTTTTAAAAAAACTACCTGCGGCCCGGCAAGCGTTCATCGTTCTGGAATAGATGAGTGCCCAGGAAACCGATCGTTGCGACAATCGATAAACATCCGGCAATGATGTAGACCGAGCTTCCCCCCGCTGCGTCGTAGATCCAGCCGCCTAATGTACCGCTAATTAATCCAGCGATGCTTGACCAAGCAACAGCAAATATCGCTTGACCGGACGAACGGTATTCATCCGGAATGATTTGGCTCAAATAGCGGTTCGCCGTAATCAGGAAAACGCCGAAGGTCAAGCTGTGCAGGAGCTGAACGCCGATGATCCATGCAGGGTTATGAATGGAACCCATAATGAAAAAGCGCAAAGCGTAAACGATCCCGGCAAAGGCAAGGAGCGGCAATTCTTTGAACCGGTGCCCGTGCTTGCTAAGCAAGAAGAACACGGGGATTTCACTTAGCGCGGAGGCCATCCAGGCGTAGCCGATCAGTGAGTCGGAAGCGCCGAGCTGCCGCATATAGAGGGCTAGGAAGCCGTCATTAAAGCGGTGAGAAACGGACATGATGATGATTAGCGTTAAAAACCAGACAAACTTCTTGGAACGAAGGATGCTCAACATGCCGCCAAAGGCCATTTTCTTGCCGCTCTGACGAGCGTCCTTTAAGAAAAAAACGAGGATTAACGAGCAAGAAATGGTGAACAGACAAAGAATGGGCGTGAGACCTGTTCCGTAGTGTCGAAGCAATAAGCCGAAGCCTCCGGCCGATACGGCGAACCCGATGGAGCCCCATACGCGAAAGGAGGCGTAACTTTTGCCGCTGGACCGAATGCTTAGCATGACTTGACTGTCGTTGAGCGAATTGACCGGCTGCTGAAAGAAGAAAAACATCGCTAAACAAACGTATAAAAGGGAGAACCAGCCTGCCGTAAAAACGAAGATGGCCGTTACGAGCTGACCGATAATCAGAATGATCATGATTTTCTTAACCGTTTGAAAACGGTCGCTCAGAAAGCCCCATAACAGGTTTGTCGCGATCCCGATTAACGGCCCGATCGCATAGAGCAATCCGATTTGAAGCTTGGAATACCCTTTGTAGTCAAAGTACAGGGGGAAGAAAGTGACCACAATGCCCATTGTCATGAAAAAAGAAAAAGTGAACAAGCGGAGCAGGTTATGTTGCGACTTTATAAGATTAGACGTTTGCATATAGGGTTATCACTCGTTTTCGCTACAAATTTTTTGAAGAGAGGCTTGGCTGACGCACTTCGGACGTGCGCTTAAGCACGTAGACGACAACTAACAACTCAGCTAACATACCTATGGATTGGGCTAATGCGCCGATCATGCCATTCCAGCCCGGAACGGTCCAAATGGCCATAAAAAGCGTTAAAACCGTAACGATAGCGTTCGCAGATTGCGAGAAAACCATGATTTTCGTTTGCCCTCTGAGCATGATGATACCGTTCATATAATCGAGCCAAGGAAATACAAATGTCATAATCATAAAGATACGCATAGCGCGCAGACTAGCGTGCATAAGCTCAGAATTGACGCCCATCACGTGAAACATAAACCAAGGTCCAAGCGGCGTATAAGCGAGAATAGCGATAAGAGTGCCGGGAATAAAGCTTAGAATGAGCACAAACCGGAGAACCGATGTGGCGTCTTTCCGGTAGAAATTCAATACGATTTGATGTATGTAGGAGAAAAAGCTTAACACCAGCTGGGTTAAAGAGCCGGCAATCGCAAAGGATGATATCGCAAGATGAATATGCGTTGTTTTCCCTAAGACCGCATTAATCGCCGGGCCGATGATGACGGCAATGACCGATGAATACAACAGCGGTTTATAGAAGCTGAAAATTTGTTTTTTCGTTTCAATCGGATGTCCCGGCGCTTTTTCCGGAATCACTTTCTTAAGCAAGCTGGTTCCTTCCCAAACGGCTACCAAAGCTTCAATCACCATGCCGAGCAGAAAAATAATGGCGCCAACCCGTCCGCTGGTAACATTATCCGTTGTAATAAAGTATAACGATAACAAATACATGGCGACGATACGAACGCCCATCCCGATGGTTAACCATTTCGTCCGCATGTTAAAAATAATGATGCCGTGAAATAAGCACCTTAATCCGGAAAAAATGCTTACGTACATCAAAATGCGATAAACACTGAGCGTAGTGTCCAATAAATCGCGTTCGACGCCAAAGAAATAAAGAAACACCCATTCTCCGACAGGCGTGTAGCATATAATGAGACCAATAAGAATGATGCAGGCAAATACATAAGAGCTTACCGCTGCCATAGCCCGGAAGGAGATTCGGTCTCTGACGAGGGCCGAACAAGCTTGTCTAAGCAAAACAACCGGCTTCTCGGTTAAGCCTAACAAACTGAGCGGTAACGCATAGCTGGCAATGACGACTTCGGGGTTATCGGCCCGGGCGAGTGTGCTGTTGATGATGACGTGCGAGAGGGTAACAAGCGTTGCAGAAAGGCCGAGGGGGAGAAAAAAGGAGATTAGCTGTTTCCATGAGATTGTTCTGTTCGTTGCTGAAGCGGTCATCTGAATCTCTCCTAACTGATTGTCCCTTCTAAAAACGTTATTTAAGTATACCAGAAAATGAAATATTGTTGACATACAATTTTAACTGGAAACCCAAGGTTTGAAGTGATACATTTAAAGGTAGAATGTTTCTTGAACTATCGCAGCATGTTTTTACTGCAAGGAGGTAATTCAGAAGAATGAGCTGCTATTTTCAATATGATGCCAGACTCGGCATCGAGACTCCGGCTTTAGAACATGATTGGGATTCGTATCCTGCCGATGTGCGCGTTGATATTTTATTTCAATGGGAACAAATTCGCGGGGTTATTCCGGATCGCATCATCAAGCTGGAGGCTGTTATTATTCGTAAACAAAACCAGTTGGATCAGGAAGATGATTTTATAACTTCGTGTCGATTAAATTCTGAAATTGCTGATTTGGCATCGATCATAAATGATCTTCACCTTTGGTTCCGGATTAATCAGGATTTGGAATCGAAGACCCACCATTAAGCTTGTCTAATGAAAGGGAGAGTGACTGGCATGCATAGCAATAAAGATGAGGCAGACTGGTTGGGAGCTATTGCGAAGCCGTTATTGGAGCATCTGCCTGCGTTATATCCAATTGAAGAATGGGATTTGGCCATGGATGCCAACATCGAAGCGATGTTGCCTGCCAACATGACCCAAGGCACGCCGGAGCAAGTGATGTACGGCATGGCTATTAAAGCAGGCTTGTATTTATTAAACGAAAGCCTGGACAAATCGCATGATATTGCCCAGGAAATTACAAATGCTACCGGCAGTTATTGGCATGCTCTCATGCACCGGATGGAAGGCGACTACAGTAACGCGAAGTATTGGTTTAATGATGTTGGGCATCATCCGATTTTCTCCAATTTAATTGCGTGCGTGCGAGATTATTTGACTGTGAAAGATTTGGCGGATCTGGACAATGAGGCGCTGCGCCAGAAGTTGGAAGTGCTGATTACATCGCCGGTTTGGAACCCTTGTGTATTCATTGACGTGGTAGAGCTGCAAGTGTCCTTGGTTCAAAATTCAACAGTAGACAGTTGGCTGAGACATATTCAGCGATATGAAATGCAACTGCTGCTGCAATATTGCTATGAACAAAGTTGTGGAGGAAGTCTGCTTGAAGCAATTGAACAGAAGTAGTACAAAGGTTCCGCAAGGTCCGCTCCGTTTAATGCTCAGAGTGTACCGGTACATTTTACCGGAAGTAGGCGAACAGCTGTCTGTTTGGAAGAAAAGAGCGGAGAACATTCCAGATACGGAGCTGCGCACGCAAGCTTTAGCCAGCATAGCCACCAAGAAATTCCATTGCCAGGGCGGCGCCGTTTATGCAGCTGCTAATTTGCCGATGCGCCATGTATTGATTCCGCTTATTGTCGCATTTCAAACGATTAGCGATTATTTGGACAATTTGTGTGATCGCAGCACCTCATTAGATCCCCAAGATTTTCGACAGCTCCATCAGTCGATGCTGGATGCCGTAGATCCCTCAAAACCTTTGAATGATTACTATGCATACAGGCACGAGAAAGAAGACGGCAACTATCTTCGAGATCTCGTTCTGAAATGCCAGTCCTGTATCGATTTGCTTCCGTCTTATGGACAAGTCGCGGATCAGGTGCGGGATTTCGTTGCCTTATATTGCGATTTACAAGTGTACAAGCATATTCGCAAGGATATGCGGGAGCCTGAGCTTCAACAATGGTGGAATCTCCATCAACACCGGTTTAAGCAGATCGCATGGAATGAATTTGCGGCGGCGACGGGCTCGACTTTAGGGATGTTCATGCTGTTTCTGGCTGCCTGCGACTCGCATTTGAGCGACAAGCAGGTAGCGTCGATTCGCGAAGCTTATTTTCCTTATGTCTGTGGATTGCATATTCTGCTTGATTATTTAATTGATCAGGAAGAAGATGTTTTGGGCGGCGATCTCAACTTCTGCAGCTATTACGGCTCGATGGAGGACACGGTTGAGAGGATTGCATTCATCGTGCAGGAGGCGCGCAGTAAAATTTTGTTCTTGGAACATCCGCGATTTCATCGTATGATAATCGAAGGTTTACTTGCGCTCTATTTATCAGACCCAAAAGTGAATGGACAACAACAAGTTAAAAACATATCCAAGCGTCTAATGAAAAATAGTCCGTTAACCCGGTTATTTTTCTGGCTAAATAGCATGTTTATTCGCACGACATCATGAATGTCATTCACAAGAATTTGAAGGAGGAAAATGAAATGTCAGCAGTAAAGTCAATTGCAGTATTAACAAGCGGTGGAGACTCGCAGGGGATGAATGCGGCTGTTCGTGCGGTTGTACGAAGCGCATTATTCCATGGTCTGGAAGTTTATGCCGTGCAGCGCGGCTATCATGGTTTGATTAACGATGATATCCGCCAAATGGATCTTAGAAGCGTTGGCGATATCATTCAACGCGGTGGAACGATTCTGCAAACAGCGCGCTGCAAAGAGTTCTTGACTCCTGAAGGTCAACAAATCGCGGCGGATAATCTGCGTAAGCGCGGGATTGACGGCTTGGTCGTTATCGGCGGGGACGGTTCTTACCAAGGAGCGAACAAACTAAGCAAGCTGGGTATCAAAACGATGGGTCTGCCGGGGACAATTGACAATGACATCCCTTTCACTGACTTTACGATCGGTTTCGATACGGCGGTGAGCATCGTTGTGGATGCGATCAACAAGCTTCGCGACACGATGACGTCACACGAGCGTTCTTCCGTTGTGGAAGTCATGGGCCGTCACTGCGGTGAGATTGCGCTTTATGCAGGGCTTGCCAGCGGCGCAGAAACGATCATTGTTCCTGAGGTTGAAGTCGATATTAGCGAAGTGGCTAACCGTATGAAGGACAACTTCTCCCATGGCAAACGTCACAGTATCATTCTCGTAGCCGAAGGAGCGGGAACAGGCGACGGGATTGCGAAGCAGATCAACGAAGTGGTCGGTATCGAACCGCGTGTAACCGTGCTGGGCCATATCCAACGCGGAGGAACACCTACACATAACGACCGGATTCTGGCAAGCCGTCTCGGTGACTTTGCTGTTCGCCGACTGATGGAAGGCGATTCTTCCAAAGCATGCGGCGTCATCAAAGGCGAATTAGTCGCTACGGATATTGATTTGGTTGTCAATACGAAGCGCGAGTTTAACAAAGAGCTTTATGAACTGGCCAGCCGCTTATCGCAATAAGGGGTAAGCCGATTGACATGGCGCACGTCTTTGTTTATAATAGCGAACAACGTACAAAGCGACATTATGTCTGTGAAGAGCATCCAACTCGGAGACGTTTATGATCGGAACGGCTGATGACTGAATAAGCATCGACTTCTTTAAATAAACCGGCACCGCCCGTTATCGCGGAACCAAGCGGATGATGGCAAGCAATTGTCGTCATCAAGTTGGGTGGCACCGCGAGCAGAACGCTCCTCGTCCCAATTCGGACAGGGGCGTTCTTTGTCTTTTTCTCACAATCGAAAAGGAAGCGGTGACGGAACATGTTGGATATCAAATGGATTCGCAATCATCAAGATCAAGTTAGAGAAGCTGCCGTGCAAAAGGGAATAAACTGTCCCCTTGAGGAGCTGCTGGAAGCAGAAGAGAAGAAGAGACAGCTGCAGCATCGTGTCGATCAGCTTCGTGCAGAACGCAATCGGGCGACCGCGCAGATCGCAAAGCATATGGCGGAGAAGAACCGGCCGGAGGCGGAGGCAATGAAGGAGCAGGTTCGCAGCTGGAATGCAAGCCTGGCCTTAGACGAAGAGGAGCTTGGCAAAGTCGAGGAGCGGTTCAAGGAGCTTATGCTGACGGTACCGAACCTGTTTTCGCCTCAAACGCCTCTTGGCGCTACGGATCAAGATAATGTTGTCATTAAGGTTGTAAGACAGCCTGCAGCCTTCACATTTGAGCCCCGCGATCATATGCAAATCGGGGAAGACCTGGATATCATTGACGTCCCGAGAGGGGTCAAGGTGGCAGGAAGCCGCAACTATTACCTCAAAGGGATGGGGCTGCATTTGCACCGGGCGGTTCAACAGCTGGCCATCGATTTGCTAACGGACCGAGGCTTTACCGTCATGGACGTGCCGCTTATGGTTCGCGAGGAAACGCTGGTGAACGCAGCATTTTTTCCTGCAGGCAAAGATCAGACCTATGAGCTGCAGGAAGAGAACAAATGGTTAGCAGGCACGTCGGAAGGACCGCTGGTTTCGTATTATGCGAATGAAATCGTAGATCTCTCGCAGGGGCCTATCCAACTGGCCGCCGTATCGAACTGCTTCCGCAAGGAAGCGGGATCGGCAGGCAGAGATGTGCGCGGACTGTACCGGGTTCATCAATTCGCAAAGGTTGAGCAGGTGATTGTTTGCGAGAATGATCCTGCCGCAGCCGATCAAATGCTGGAGCAAATCACTCGAAATGCCGAAGACATTCTTGACTTGCTGGAGCTGCCTTACCGGATCGTTGCCGTATGTGCGGGAGATATGGGAGCCAAAAATTATAAGCAGTACGACATCGAGACTTGGATGCCAAGCCGAAACGCGTATGGCGAAACGCACTCGTCGTCAAGCCTCCTCGATTTTCAAGCGCGCCGCAGCGGGCTGCGTTACCGGGATAAGAACGGTGAGCTTCGCTACTGCTTCACACTCAATAATACAGCTGTCGCCACACCGCGCATCTTGATTCCATTGCTTGAAAATCATCAACAGGGAGATGGTTCAATCTATATCCCTGCGGCACTTCGCCCTTATATGAGAGGCTTGGCGGCAATACCGGGCAAATAACAGAAACGCACCTTATCACTACGAAGGAAATCGAAGTAGGATAAGGTGCGTTTCTATATGTTAGTAGCCTTCGGTAAGACTAACAACGTTTATCATGTCTCCGCCATCCAACATGGCTCGCAGATTATGATAGAAAATAGAAGAGACACGTTCGGTGTAATGAGCGGATGAACCGGCAATATGCGGCGTAACGATGACATTGCTCATGTTCCAGAGGGGAGAAGTCGCCGGCAAAGGTTCCTGCTCGAAGACATCGAGCGCAGCGCCGGCAAGCTTGCCTTCTTGAAGCATTTGCGTCAATGCGGCTTCATCGATCACATCGCCGCGAGCAAGATTGATCAAGAATGCGCTGGATTTCATCAGACTAAGATGCTCTTTCGTCACTAAGCCGCGTGTTTTTGGGGTGCTGGGGAGCAGCAGAACGACGAAATCGCTTTGGGCGAGCAGCTTGCAAAGCCCTTCATCACCGGAGAGCGTTGCATCGAAGTCAGGCTGCGGTGTGCCCGTGCGGTTAAATCCGATGACCGACATATCGAAAGCTTTCGCTTTGCGGGCAACGGCTTCACCGATGGCGCCGGCGCCGACAATGCCTAGCGTTTTACCGGCAAGCTCGCCTACGCTGATGCTCTGGTACCATTCTTTCCGAAGCTGGCACTCATACAGCGTATTTGATTTGCGCACCCACTGCAGCATAAGGCTGAGCGTAAACTCGCTCATCTGAATCGTATGTACCCCGCGTGCGTTGGTTAGCTTGATTTGCCGCTCCGCCAATACTTGCAGAGGCAGCTTATCGACTCCGGCGGATAAGGTTTGCATCCACCTGAGCTTAGGCGCTTTTTCAACTGTGACCAAATCCGGGTGAATCCGGCCCGCCGTCACGATAACATCAGCATCAGCAACCTGTTCCCGGGCTTCTTTGGAAGATCTATACCATTGGAATTCGCATCGCTCCTTTAGGTCCTGAGGCATTTGGTCCTGCATGAGGGAGAGATCCATATCCGTAATCGCGACAATTTTCATTTCTTCACTCCTTTAGAGATTGTTAGGCAATTGGCTTGTCTGTAACTTTTAGTGTACAGCGTCACAGCAAATCTGGTAACATAATCTTGATTATACGATAAAACACCCTGAGGTATATACTCTCAGGGTGTTTCCTTGATTAATAATTAACATTCGGTGTGTAATTGTTGTTTGCGTTCCAGAGCAGGAATTCGTCGACGCCGTTATCTTTCAGTGCGCGAATTTGTTCTTCCAGTTCATGTTTGCCATATTTAATGTAACCGGGAACCCAGGAAGCCGTGAAATCTTGAATCCAAGGGCGAACAACGGGCTTCCAACCCTTTTTGTCAATGGCTTCCAACTTCTTCGTCGTATCTTTCGAGGCGCCGTTAATCGTTACATACGGAGCGGCATCCGGGACTTTAGCGCCAAACCAGCCGGTACTATAGTGACTCGGATAAATCATGGGCGAAATGACATCGACATTTTGGGAAATCTTTTCGAAATCTTGACCGATGCCCTCGGCGGCAGGAACCGATGCGGCATAGCCGAAAATATCCACAGAGACGCGAACGCCAAGCGGTTGCAATTGTTCTTTGGCATACTTGACGAAAGAAGCGACAGCATCGATACGAGGACGTTCATCCTTCGTGTATTTGAGCGTATCGGCTCTTTTCTCGAAGCCTTCCGGGAACCGGACATAGTCGAACTGAATTTCTTTGAATCCGGCTTTAACCGCTTCTTTGGCTACTGCGATGTTGTAATCCCATACTTCTTTATTATATGGATTTACGAAGCTGTCGGGCGGGTTCTTGCCGTTGCCCCACACGGTGCCGTCCGGGTTAACAAAGGATAATTCCGGTTTCTTCTTAGCGAGAATAGTGTCTTTGAAAACAACGATGCGTGCAATGGGATAAATGTTATGTTCGTTAAGGGTGCTCATCAAGCCTGGCATATTGCCGATAATTTTCTGGGTGGTCCCCATGGCGTCCAACTCGGCATTGCCTGTTTCCCAAGTTATGTAGCCCCAATCGTCTTTGACATCGATAACCATTGCGTTCAGTTCCGTGTCATCCATCAGTTTCACAAGGGTGTTCAGTCGGGAGCCTCCGGCACTATGCGCCGTGGCATACACGCCTTTAACCTTAGGTGCGTCTTTTTGCGGGTCAATTTTGTTAACAGGAGCGAGAGGATCTGTTGGGTCTTGCGATGGAGCGGGTTGAACGATAGCTACGGCATTTTTGGCATCCAAAGAGGCTTGAACGAGCTGCTCGAAGCTGGCATCCGGGTTAGCGGCAGTAACATTGCCCCAAATAAGGGCAAGTGAAGCAAGTAAAATGTCCATGATGTATAAGTCCTCTCTTATCTTGTTCTAGCTTTATTATAAAGCAAGCGGTACACGCCGCACAGAGGAAATTTGTAGAGAGCTGTAGAAAGAAGGTAGACGTTGTTGAAAGTTGATAAGCAAATTGTTTCATTGTCTGGCGTTAACTTTTTTTACTATGCTTCAAGCGCTATTTTATTGCCCTATTTGCCCCTCTATTTACAAACAAAAGGCTACACAGCGGCAGAAATTGGATTGCTAATGATGATTGGTCCGTTCATCTCCATATTCGCGCAGCCCTTCTGGGGGTATGTAAGCGACAGATTCAATTCCGTGAAAAATATCGTTTTTTTACTATGGGTCCTCTCGTTATTGGGCAGTTTTGGACTTTTTTTAACGAGCGGCTTCGGGCTAACGCTAGGCTTCATTTTGCTGCTGTATTTCTTCTTGCTGCCGTCAGTTCCGCTTATCGATAATTTGGTGGTGAAGTCAACCGCCGGACGGGGAATGTCCTATGGTTCTGTTCGGGTATGGGGGTCCATCGGTTTTTCTAGCGTTGCATTAATTTCGGGGCTGCTGCTTGACGAATTAGGCGGGGTAGCCAGAATTCCTTATTTTTATTGGGTGCTATGGATTTTTCCGTTCCTGCTTCTTGCCTTTATCAAGGATGAGAAGAGCAGCGGACAGCGAATTACGTTCAAGGCGATCGGCATTATTTTTAAAAGCAAAAGCTTTCTGTGGTTTATGTTCATGGTCCTGGTTATTTCGATTCCGCATCGGATGAACGACGCACTGCTGGGTTTATATCTCAATAAGCTCGGGGCTACGGATGCGATGGTCAGTTGGGCGTGGGCGATTGCGGCGTGCAGCGAAATTCCTGTATTTGCTTTAATAAATCGCTATATTCATCGCTATCACGAACTGACCATTCTCGGGATCGTCTCCATTATTTATACGATTCGTTGGATTCTTTACTCGGTTATCACCGATCCTTGGGTGCTCATCGGGCTGCAAGTGACGCAAATGCTCACCTTCGCGGTATTGTGGATCGTCGCTGTGCAATACGTCGTACGTCTGCTGCCGGAGCAGTTTGGATCAACGGGGCAATCGATACTTGCCATGGTGTTCATGGGACTTGCCGGAATTATCGGCGGCTCGATCGGCGGATGGTTGAGCGAGCAGTGGGGAGGCGCCAGCATGTATGTGTTTGCGACTATTATGTCAGCAATAGCGGCGGTTATGTTCCTTGGTACGCAGGCGGTTATGCGCGGAAGAAACTGAATGATAAAATAAAAAGCACCCGGCATGCCGGGCGCTTTTTATTTGTGAACTTGTCCTGTTTCCGTGTTCTGTACTTCTGCAGGATTAATCTCTTTACGGACTTGCACAGGCTGATCATCAGAAGTGCTGTTACCGCCATTCCCATTCGTTGCATCCTTGAATTCACGAAACATTTTGCCAAAACCTCTGCCAAGCTCAGGCAGTTTATTAGGCCCAAACAAAAGAAGGGCGACAATTGCAATTAAGATGATGTGCCAAGGAGATAATGCTCCCATACCAGACACCTCCATTAATTGATCTTATGTACTATTATACCATGCTCTTATCATAACCTATATACCCTAATTATTACAAACTGGATAACAAATAAAGAAATAAATCGTGTGGGCATCAGAAAAAGACGCCCCTTAGTGATACAGGGCGTCTTTATGATGTTCCGAAATGCTGAATTGAATAATCTCCATGACGTCTTCTGCCTCGAGCGCCTCGATACCGAACCGGAGGACGATCTCGGAGTCCAGCTCGCAGCTGGTTAAGAAGGGGTACAACTCGGGTGTTAATTTCATCACAATCCTGGACAATTTGACTGTTTCCACAAGCATCACCCTTCCAATCATAAGATTAGAATAAGAACTACGCCTGAACCATTCACGATGAAACCAGAACTATATGAAATTACAATCATTATAACACAATTTAAACCGGATGAAAGAGGCGTGTTACACGATTCAAGACTTCAGCTTGCGGAATTCGCCAACAACACCGACCGTTTCAACGATATTTACGAACGCTTTTGGATCGATTTTCTTGATAATTCGTTTTAGCTCAGCAAGTTCATAGCGGGTTGTGACCGTCATAAGCATATCATGTTGTTGTTTCGTATAAGCGCCTTCCGTCTTGACGACTGTGACGCCTCTTGGAAGCTGCAGCAGCTCCTGAGTCAACTCTTCCTTCTGTTTGGTAACAATGAAAGCCGTCACCTTCACGTGGCGGATATGTACGGTATCGACAACTTTGCCACTAATATAGATCGCTAACATGGAAAAAAGGGCGAGATCCCAATTGTGCTTGTAGTAACCGAGCGCCACAATGACGATGCCGTTCATGCCGGAGAGAATCGTCCCTAACGGGAACTCGAATTTGCGCGTCAAAATTAAGCCAACGATATCGAAGCCTCCGCTGGACCCGCCGATTCTTAATGTGATACCGCTTCCGATACCAATCAGTACGCCGCCGAAAACAGCACCGAGGATAGGTTCCTGCGCAACGTAATTCGTAGGCAGCACTTGCATGAGCCATGTGGTTAGAATAACAGATGCGACACTGATCATGATGAATCTTCGACCGATGGAGACCAGGCCCCAAATCATAAGAGGCAAATTAAATATTAAATATAAAAAGCCAATGTTCCAGTTCGTAAAATAACCGATAATCATGGCGAATCCCGAAACCCCGCCGCTAAGCAGCTGGTGAGGGATGAGAAACATGTTGAAGCCGACAGCGACCAGCAGAGCGCCAACTAAAATGATGAGGGCATCCAGCGCCTTTTTCAAAACAAATCACCTCTAAAATAGTATGCAGCATAATGCAAGTATAATTCATTCTTTCAAAACTTCAATCATTATTTAACCTATGTTCAATTAAAATAGTTGGAAATAAAAAAGCTGTGTCCATTTCGTGGACAACAGCTTTCAAATGGGGGACTAGCGCCTTTTGAAGGAGCCGGTCTTCTTCGATGTGCTTGGCTTGCTGGTGGAAGGTTTCGTCACCTTATTCTGGGTGGACCCGTCGTTCTTGCGTTCGGTCGATGAGCTGCCTGAGCTTGGATTCGCTGTCCCGCTTTTGAAGGACCCCGTCCGATCGGATGTTGTGGGCTTTTTATCCTTAGACGTATCGGTCGTTGGCGCAGTCGAATTGCCGCTTCCGGCATTATAGGTTGGCGTCCGCGTGTAGCCTCTGTAATCATAAGATGATCCTTTGTTGTTGAACCAGCTGCCTCCGAACAAGGATTGCAAGAGCGTGGCTGTCAAATATCCTTGTAAAAAGGAGGAGTCATAATGGCTTTTGGCATACTCGATACTGTCTACTTGAACAAGGGAGTTCTTGCTTTCGTTAGGATCCTTCTGAATGTTAATGACTTTATCGCTATAAACAAGGAACATCTGATCTTCGGATTCCTTGCTCTTTTCTTTCGGTGACTCTTTCGAGGCTATCTCTGTCGCAACGGTAGGGACGTTCTTGCCTTCGACGGAGTAAACTTTCGAAAGGTTCGTGCCTTTGCCATCCACGCTGACGAGCGGGTACTGATCTTTAATATAACGAACGGCATCAGCGCCGCACCCGGTTAGCAGAGCGATGATTAATACGAAGGAAAGCCATGAAGTCCATCTTTTCATTGTAGAGTAAACCCTCCTTTCCGACCATAACTAAATGATAACATAGGTCGTTTAAGGCGTCGATTTTAAAAATTTGATCTGATTCCCTGGCGTGCGCTCGCCTTCAAGGGCGATAAACTTGCCATCCTGCCATTGCAGGAAGAAATATTTGCGATCAGGGCCGAAATAGCGCCAAAAAATAATATCGTCTCCGCTGCGGAAATCGGTATTTCCTTCTGTCCGCGTAACATCATTGCGGTGGAACTCCAGATCGAATGTCACATCGCCGTCTAATTCAAGGCGGGTCGGGACGTCATTGGGATCGTCGAGAGCCCCTTCGATAAAGCTGCAAAGGAAACAATCGTAGGTGCGTCCTTTTTCCACAATCAGACACTGAATATTTTTGCCGCTTTGCAAATAATAGGCGTAACGGTGCGGAGCGAAACCGCGGTCGAAATAAACGACTTTACCGGATACAACGTATTCCTCTAAATCTACATTTACAATATCCCCAACCTTGGTATCCTCAAGCGGATTGCCAGCGGGGCTTGCATCCGGCACTTGTTTCTGGCTTCGTAGAATGTTGCTTACACGTTTGAAAATGGACATTGAAAAACTCTCCTCTGTTCCGAATGTTGTTCTACCATGTAATACGCTTAGCTTATGCGGAAGGTTTCGTTCTCATCATACGTTCTCTTAATGAAAGCAGCCTCTGGTATTGTGCATATAACTTGTGCTATAATATTTTAGATGTTCTTAAGGGCGGCCCATTGGATCATGTAAGATGATGAATCGATATGTTATCCACCAAGAAACTATAGACACGGATAGGAAGTCGTACTTAAGGGTAAAAAAGATACAAGGCATTAGCCTGCCCTGTACAAAAGGAGATTGAATTTATTTGAAAACATTTCAGGAGTTTGGTTTAGAGCCGGCTATTCTACGCGCAGTAACGGAGATGGGGTTTGAAGAATCCACACCGATTCAAGAGAAAACAATTCCGTTAGCGATGGAAGGCCGTGATTTAATCGGTCAAGCACAAACAGGTACTGGTAAAACAGCAGCTTTCGGTATTCCGTTGATCCACAAAATTAATATGAAAGAAGAGCGGATTTCTGCTCTTATTATGTGTCCAACACGGGAACTTGCCATTCAGGTTGCGGAAGAGATTGAAAAGCTCGGCCGTTTCAAAGGCATCCGTTCCTTACCGATCTACGGTGGACAGGATATTGTAAAACAAATTCGCGCTCTCAAAAAGAAACCGCAAATCATCATCGGTACGCCTGGTCGTTTGCTTGATCACATCAACCGCAAAACGATTAAACTTGATGATGTTCAAACAGTCATTCTGGATGAAGCGGATGAAATGCTGGACATGGGCTTCATGGATGATATCCAATCCATCTTGAAGCTCGTTCCGGAAGAGCGTCACACGATGCTGTTCTCTGCAACAATGCCGACGAACATTCAACGATTGGCGCAACAATTCCTGCGCAATCCTGAGCATGTATCGGTTATCCCGAAACAAGTCAGCGCTCCATTGATCGATCAAGCGTATATCGAACTGCACGAGAAGCAAAAATTTGAAGCATTAAGCCGTTTGCTTGATATGGAAGCTCCGGAACTGGCTATCATCTTCGGACGTACGAAACGCCGCGTTGATGAATTAGCGGAAGCTTTGCAAAAAAGAGGCTATGCTGCTGAAGGCTTGCACGGGGACTTGTCCCAAAATCAACGCGATAATGTCATGAGAAAATTCCGTGACGGAAGCATCGATGTGCTCGTAGCAACGGATGTCGCGGCTCGCGGTCTTGACGTTTCCGGCGTAACGCACGTTATCAACTTTGACCTTCCGCAAGATCCGGAAAGCTACGTTCACCGTATCGGTCGTACAGGCCGTGCCGGCAAAGAAGGTACAGCTTGGACATTTGTAACGCCAAGAGAGATCGATCACCTGCACTTCATCGAGAAAGTGACTCGCCACAAAATCAGCAAGAAGCCACTGCCTAGCTTGGCTGAAGCGATCGAAGGCAAACAAAAAATGACAGCTGAACGTATTCTTGATGTGCTTCAGAACGATGCGCAATCCGAATTCAAAGGTTTGGCTATTCAAATGCTTGAGCAATATGATTCCGTAAACTTGCTGGCAGCGGCTATGAAGCTTCTGACAGGCGACAAAAAAGAAATGACAATCGAATTGACACCGGAAGATCCAATCCGCGCTAGAAAGAAAAAATTCGACGTGCGCAGCTCAGGCCGACGCGTTGGCGGCGGATACGGTTCAGGATCAGGAGATCGTCGTCAAGGCGGTTACGGTTCCGGCGGCAACTCCAATTCCCGTTACCCGCGTAAAGATGGCGGCAGAGATTACGGTTCAAACAGAGAAGGCGGAGAAGGACGCAGCTCCTCTTCCAGAAACCGCGAATACGGAAGCAACAATCCGGGCAACCGCGATCGTTCAAGAGCTCCTCGTAAAAGCGAAGACACACTAGTGAATAAATAAGGGGTTAACCCCACGATAATAAAGGCGGAGATCCTTGAGGGATCTTCGCCTTTTTACATAGAACGGCCTGACGTCTACCTATATGTTCAAAAATAAGCTATAATTAAAGCATAGTTGGCAAGACGAGCTGTTTGAGAACGCGTAGCTAATCAACGTAGAAAGTTTCCTGAAGGAAACGCTAAGGAGGAAGCGGTTTTGGAGTTTAGAGGAGTTATGGGAGGACTTTACAAGATATCAGAATGGATCATGCGTTTATCGGTGATTAATCTGTTGTGGATGTTGTGTTCGATTCCGGTTTTCTTTTTTGCTTTTATGGGGTTGGTAAGTACAACACCAGACGGGTTGAAAGCCATGCTGCCGATCATTGCTATTTTGGCACCGTTTACTTTATTCCCGGCGACTACGGCTATGTTTGCCGTTGCCAGGAAATGGGTTACTGGAGAAGAAGATGTTCCTCTGCTCAAAACATTTTTCCGCGGATATAAAGAGAATTACGTACAGAGCATGGTTGGCGGCATTTTCTTTGTCATCATCTTCGTCATCATCAGCGTGAACTACTTCTTTTATTTGAAGCAAGGCAGTTCACTTCGAATATTGGCCGTTTTATTCATTGCTTTCACGGTCATTATGATTATTGCCTTATTCAATTTCTTCTCGATCATGGTTCATTTGCACATGAAGATTATCCAAATTCTAAAAAATTCCGTCTTGATCTCCATTGGAAACCCAATCAACTCCATCGTTTTATTGCTTTGTAATGGGGCGATTTTCTACATTTGTTTAACGAAATTCAACTTCTTCCTCGTTGTTTTCTTTATGGGAAGCATTATGGCGACTTTCTCATTCTGGCAGTTTAACCGCAGTTTCACCAAGCTGCAAATTAAGCAGCAAGAGCTGGAAGAGAAGGAACAACAAAGGCTTGCGGAAGCTGAAGAGGCGGAAAATCACAGCAATGAAGATGAGACTGAACACGTAGATTCTGCCATCGACTTGCATAAAAAAGAGGAAAAAGATAAAGAATAAACCTACCAGTTGATAATCAACCGGTACAGCATTATAATAAGAAATACAAAAGAATCCTGCGATGTACGTAACGGTTTTAAGTTGTTTTAAACCAATGACTGTTTCTAGGGAGACCTATATCGAAGTGTGGCTGACATGCCCTCGAAAGGGGACCTCAAATACACTTCTGCGGACACCCACCTGCGAGAGCGGGTTTGAAGCACAGAAACCGGACGGCATAAGCGGGTTTCTTTGCGTTTTTATGCAAATAAAGCGGCTGAGCAGGGGAGACCTGTTCAACCGCTTTTTCAGTTTTTAAAAA
This sequence comes from Paenibacillus sp. FW126-R14, assembly GCF_058789495.1. Classification (NCBI taxonomy): domain Bacteria; kingdom Bacillati; phylum Bacillota; class Bacilli; order Caryophanales; family Paenibacillaceae; genus Paenibacillus; species Paenibacillus sp. FW126-R14. Next base: position 101,524 of record NZ_JBYTBS010000005.1, read on the forward strand.
TTAGGAATGACCGGCAAGATCGCTTAACTGGTGGAACGTATGTTGAAGCGTGCCGTACAGACCGCGGTAAATTTGATAATAAGCCTCATATTTACTTTGATTATCGGCATTTGGCTCCACACGGTCCGTGACCTGAATCCATTTCTCGCAAAGGGAAGTGATATCTTCCCCTAGAACGCCGGAAGCCGCCATGATCGCAGCGCCATACGCCGGGCCGTCCGTGGAGTTGACCGTGACGACAGGGATGCCGAAGATGTCGGCGATCATTTGGCGCCAGAACGGGCTTCTGGCGCCGCCTCCGTTCACGCGAAGCTCGGTCACTTCGACACCGGATTCCCGGATTAATTGAAGGGAGTCGCGAAGCCCGAACGTAATGCCCTCTAGAACGGCGCGGGTAAGATGAGCCTTGCCGTGTCTGAGATTGAGCCCGATGAACGCACCGCGGGCTTTGGGGTCCGGGTGCGGCGTCCGCTCGCCGGACAAATAAGGCAAGAACAGCAAGCCTTCGCTTCCTAACGGTGCGGCGGATGCTTCGGATGTCAAGATTTCGTAGACATCCTTGCCTTCTTGCTGCGCACGCCCCTGCTCCTCGTGCGCGAAGTGGTTGCGCCACCACTGGAACGAGCCGCCGGCGGCCAGCATAACGCCCATGCGGTGCCACTTGCCTGGCACCCCGTGACAGAACGAATGAAGCCTGAATGCTTCATCTACTTGATAGGTGTCGTCGTGAACAAAGACGACACCGGACGTGCCGAGCGCCACCGACGCGATGCCTTGGCGGACGACGCCAACGCCAACGGCGCCGCATGCTTGGTCGCCGCCGCCGGCGACGATCGGCGTGCCTGCGGCCAGGCCGGTCAGCGCGGCTGCTTCCGGCAGCAGGTGCCCGGCTACGTCGCCGGATTCAAAGAGCGGCGGCAGCCACTCCAGCGGGATCTCCAGCCGCTCGGCGACGGTCTGCGACCAGCTGCGGTGGGCGACATCAAGCAGCAGCGTGCCGCTTGCGTCGGCCATGTCCATGCCGAACGCGCCCGTTAGGCGCAGCCTGATGTAGTCCTTCGGCAGCAGCAGATGCCGAACGCGCGCGTAGTTCTCCGGCTCATGCTGCCGGAGCCAAATGACTTTGGGCGCGGTGAAGCCGGTCAGCGCCCGGTTGCCTGTCAGTCGGCCGAGTTCGGCTTCGCCGACGGTCGACTCGATGTAGGCGCACTGCTCCGCGGTGCGCTGATCGCACCAGAGCAGCGCAGGTCGGATGACCTGCTGCGCCTCGTCAAGGAAGACAGAGCCGTGCATCTGTCCGGAGAAGCCAATCCCCGCGACCTCGGTGCCGGCGATGTTTGTCTTGGACAGGAGAGCGCTGATGCCTTGGATGGTGGCGTTCCACCAATCCTCGGGATGCTGCTCGGCCCAACCGGGATGAGGCTGTTGAAGCGGATACTCGACGCTGTGGCTGCCGATGACAGCCCCCGTGCCATCCACAAGAATGCATTTAACTGCAGAAGTTCCTAAATCTAAGCCCATGAAATACGACATAAGAATTCACCCTTTGTTGATGATATTTGAAATATGATCTTGGTTAGTCTTTGTTTGTTTAATAAATATACAAAGATGACATATTTACTATATTCGCACGAAAAGGATAAATTCCTTCTTTTCGAAGGATGATTTTTTGCTGCTATCGGCAATCTTATTCCCACATCAAATGCATCTCATGCCACTGGACCCCTCCATGCTCGGATGCTGACGGGCGAGGTACCAAAATCCATGTTTTTCATAAAATGATATCAAATGCGCTTCGCACATTAAAACAATGCCCTTTAATCCTTCTTCTTTGGCTTTCCGGATTATCTCCTGAAGGAGATTCGTGGCGACGCCTTTTCGTTGATAGTGCGGATGTACGGCAATTGTTAACAAACAAAAGTAGCTTCCGTTAACATCATACTCGACGCCTTGTTTTATGCTCTCATCAGAGAGATCTTTATGATTCAGCCTCACCCCATTTGCTACGCCGACGATTGGATGTCCGGAATCAGTCTCAGTTTCAGCCACAAGAAAATAAGATCCAAACACTTGTTTTCTCATTTGAAAAGCTTCCAAGGTAGCCGCGGATTCTTTCGTATATACCGTTAGTTCAATGTCATGAGCTTCGTGCAGCTCTCGATTATCTGCAATAGGCCGAATATTCATCAATGGCGGTGCTCCTTCTTGTTGAGTTTTTCCCATGGGAAAATTTATTTCGTATGCACATAAGTGTTTGCCTATAGCATAGTATAGGTTTATATAGTATAATTCTAAATAAAAAGTTTCCTTAGGACAACATTATTGGTCTTACGAAAGAAGGGAATAGATATGGAAGTAGCTTATAAAGAATCTGAACAGGAACGAAAAGGCTGGAAAAGAAAATCTTCGATGCCCAGCTTGCCTGAAGTTCATCAAAGTATGCAAGTGCCTAAGAAAGCAGGATTTTTCCGGAAATTGCTTGCTTTCGTTGGTCCTGGTTATCTGGTAGCGGTAGGGTATATGGATCCTGGAAACTGGGCGACATCCCTGGAAGGGGGTTCGCAGTTTGGATATACGCTCTTGTCTGTGATCTTAATTTCAAACTTGATGGCTGTTCTCCTGCAAGCTTTAGCCGGCCGTTTAGGCATTGTTACGGGACGTGACTTGGCGCAAGCTTGCCGCGATCATTATAGTAAGCCTGTATCGTTTGTGCTCTGGATTTTATGCGAATTAGCGATTGCCGCCTGTGATTTAGCTGAAGTCATCGGGGCAGCGATTGCCTTATATTTGTTGTTCGGAATTCCACTCATTTATGGTGTCGTTTTAACGTCCATCGATGTTCTGTTAGTTCTTATGCTGCAAAAAAAAGGCTTCCGCTATATAGAAGCAATGGTCATCAGTCTGATTGCCCTTATAACCTTTTGCTTCGTGATGGAATTGATTTTTTCGAGACCTGATTTTGCCGCTGTGGCATCGGGATTCATTCCTAGAACCGAAATTGTAACAAATCCTGCTATGCTATATATTGCTCTTGGTATATTGGGTGCGACAGTCATGCCTCATAATTTATATTTGCATTCTTCCATCGTTCAAACGCGTAAAATCGAACCGACCATTCAAGGCAAACGCGAAGCGATTAAATTCTCAACGATTGACTCTACCGTAGCTTTAACGCTGGCATTGTTCGTCAACGCGGCCATTCTCATACTTTCGGCAGCGGCCTTTCACTCGGCAGGCAAGGAAGTAACTGAAATTCAAGACGCTTATCATCTGCTGGGGCCAATGCTCGGTACTGGCGCCGCGAGTATTTTGTTTGCTGTCGCTTTGCTTGCTTCCGGGCAAAATTCAACCCTTACAGGCACTTTAGCCGGTCAGATCGTGATGGAAGGGTTCTTGAATATCAGGCTCTCGCCATGGCTTCGCCGTTTAATTACACGTATGATTGCAATTATCCCGGCAGTCATTGTGATTGGCATTTACGGAGACAGCGGTGCTACGGATTTGCTTATTTTGAGTCAGGTCATCTTGTCTCTGCAGCTTTCATTTGCCGTTATCCCGCTTGTTAAGTTTACATCGGACCGCAAGAAGATGGGTGAGCTTGTTGCGCCGAAGTGGATGGTTGTATTAAGTTGGTTTGTAGCGATATTAATTGCGATCCTGAATGCCTACTTGCTTTATGGCACGTTTTTCGGCAACTAATTAGTAAACTCTGGTAACGCAGGCGAAGTAATCCTATTGATTTCATTTTCCCTCTTTTTCTTATCACTAAACAATGGTAAGATAGAGAACAGTGTAGAGATGGCAAGCGGTCTAAATGCACTTCATTGAAGGGGGAAAAGGCTTTTGCTTAAGAGAACTTTAATCGGATTACTTCGCAGTCACGAAACGACCGGAGATAAAGCCAAAGATCCTTTGCTTAAAACAAGATACTATAAGCTTCCCAAAGATCAGGTATGGGAAGAGGTAACGGCCGTACTGAAGAAAACGCCGGGTTACAAGCTGCTCCACGAAGTTCAAAATGTAGGCGAGATTCTCGCGGAACGCAGAACAATGACAGGCCGAACACAAGATGTTACATTGACATTGTTTGCAATCAATCCCGTGAAAACTGCGGTGGACATTTATTCGGCATCCCGCGGTTCGATGGGGGATCTGGGCTCCAACTACCGTACGATCATAGATATTTATAAACAATTAGACCGTAAACTAGCTCAATATAAAATTGAAGGATAATAAAAACAGCAGGGAAGCATGGCCTCCTTGCTGTTTTATTTGTGTGATTAAACTAATTTTTTGACAGCTTCTACGGCTGCTTCGTAGTTAGGGTGAGCTGTCATTTCGCCCAAGTACTCTACGTATTGTACGGTATCGTTCGCATCGATGACGAAAATGGAACGCATATCAAGTTGAAGCTCTTTGATCAGTACGCCATATGCTTCGCCGAAGGATTTTGTTTTGTAATCGGACAAAGTGATTACTTTATCGATGCCGGCTGCGCCGCACCAGCGGGATTGTGCGAAAGGAAGATCCACGCTAATTGTCAGGACAGCGACATTGTCGCCAAGGCCGGCTGCTTCTTCGTTGAAGCGGCGAGTTTGTGCGTCGCAAACGCCTGTATCCAAAGATGGAACTACGCTGATGAGTTTTACTTTGCCGGCATAGTCTGCCAAAGTTACTTGAGTCATCAGATCTTTGTTCACAGTGAAGTTAGGTGCTTTGTCACCTACTTTAATTTCAGGTCCTACCAAGGTGATCGGATTACCTTTGAGAGTAGCAACACCAGTACGATCTTGTGCCATTTGAACAGTTCCTCCTTTAATTTCCATGCAAGATAACAACCTTGTTTATTATAAGCTTTTTGAACTTAGGTTGTCCAATTGATGCTGTGAGGCTATAATTTAGATGCATAAAAGGTTGGCAGATTCGTTATTCTGTAAGAAAAGTCGGAGGATTTATCCAAGTGGAATTAAGACAATTGCAGTATTTTGTGAAAGTGGCAAGGAAGCAGCATGTGACCCAAGCCGCGGAAGAATTGCATGTGGCACAGTCCGCTGTCAGCCGCCAAATTCATCTGCTGGAAGAGGAGCTTGGCGTTAATTTGTTTGCCCAAAAAGGAAGAAACCTGCATCTTACTTCGGTTGGCCATTTGTTCTTGAGCCGAATTGAGGGGATATTGACGGATTTGGAGCGTGCTGTTGGTGAAATGCATGAGTTTCTAGATCCGGAAGCCGGTGAAATTCGTATTGGGTTCCCGCATAGTTTAGTTATTAATTTGCTTCCCGCCGTGGTTGCGTCTTTTAAGAAAGATCACCCGAATGTTAAGTTTCGGCTGCGCCAAGGAACTTACGCGTCTTTGATACGCGACGTTACGAAGGGTGAAATTGATCTCGCTTTCATTTCGCCATTCCCAGAGACGCATGAACATGTGACAGGTGAAATCTTGCTGACGGAAGAGCTGTATGCGATTATCCCTACCAATCATATTCTTGCCGATTATACGTCAATTCGCCTAGAGCAGCTCAAGCATGAGAATTTCGTTATGTTTAGCGAAGAATACACGCTGCGTTCAATCGTCATGGAAGCTTGCTTGAAGGCGGGATTCATACCGAAAATCGAATTTGAAGGCGAAGAGACGGATACGATACGCGGTCTTGTTGCCGCGGGCATGGGGGTCAGTTTGCTTCCCTCCATGGCATTAATCGAAGGCGGGAAGATGCAGCCTGCCAAAATTCGCGTAACCGATCCGCAGGTGACCCGGACCGTTGGATTGATCAGCCGGAAAGGCGAGAAGCTTCCGTTAGTGGCTGAAGTGTTCAGACGGTTTCTGCATGAATATTTTCAATAAATAAAAGCTCTCCATGTGCGTGATCCACAGCACAATGGAGAGCTTTTCGCGTATTAATCGTTACTGTTGCGACCGCTGAAGATCATGATATATTTCAGCAGCTCAAGGACGGAGATTAAGGCTGCGGCCACGTACGTGAGTGCGGCTGCATTCAGAACTTTAGCGACTCCGCGTTCTTCTTGATTGGAGATGAAGCCCTCAGAGACCATCAGATCGCGGGCTCTTGAGCTGGCGTTAAACTCCACGGGCAATGTCACCAATTGGAAAGCGACAGCAGCTGCGAAAAAGATAATGCCAAGCCCCAGCAGCCATGGAATCTGTTGAAATAAGAAGCCGGCTAATATTAAGAAGGGTGCTACGCCTGATGCGAAATTAACCGCGGGGAACATGCGGTGTCTTGCGACGAGCATCGGATAATGAACTTTATGCTGGATCGCATGCCCGACTTCGTGACAGGCGACGGCAACGGCTGAGATGGAACTTTGGTAATAAACGGGCTCCGACAAGCGGACAACTCTGGCCATCGGGTCATAGTGGTCGGTTAACGTGCCTCGCACGGCTTCCACAGGGACATCGTAGAGCCCGTTGGCATCAAGCATACGGCGTGCTGCTTGGGCGCCTGTCATGCCCGAGTAGACAGGGACATTTGACCATTTGTTAAATGTGCCCCGAACTCGAAACGAGGCCCACATCGAAAGAATAAATGCAATAATAATGAGATAATCCAATGGGTGAAAAAATAACATTTCACTCGCCTCCGTAATTCGTAATTCGTTATGAGAACGGATTTTTACCTAGAAGAACAATTAATGCTTCAATACATGCTGCAGTCGGCTGCGTCAGTATGCGATAAAGCTTCTTTAGCTGATTCGGCTTTAGCTGCTGGATGATAGGACCCAGCTCCTTAGCTTCCTTCATTAACTGTTCAAGATGAAGTTGAATGGATGTCAGCTTATCTCTCACCGTATCATCGGGGGACACCTTGCTCCATTGCTGCAAGTTTGCTTTGATCTCCTCTAGGGTATATTTCTCGTTCTTCATTGATTCAATACGTTTAAGTCGATTCAAAGTTTCATCGCTGTAAAGACGATAATTCGTATCGGATCTTTTTTCGGGCTCGATCAAGTTTAGCTTGGTGTAGTAATCAATGGTTCGAGAACTGACATCGGCAAGTTTGGCTAGTTCCCCGATTTTATAGAGCTTCTCATTCCCCATATTTCATTCACCTCTACTCCAATGTCATTTATGAACTTACTTCTATAATAATGATACCTGATTACAAACCATACAGTCAAACGTGATGCTTATCAAACCTGATGCTGATTAAACTTAAAGGGAGAATTCTTAACATTCTTCATGGCCTATGTGCGAAAACACGAATTATGCTTGTTTCATGTTAGGTTATTTTTCGCTTTTTTCAATTTATTAACGAAAATCCTATTGTCAAACCCATATAACCTGTATATAATGACATTAAGAGTTTCATTACATGTTATTTAATCTAACATTAAAGGAAGTGGTCGTATGATTAAGAAGTTGTTGTTAGCTTTCGGTGTCATGGCATTATTGTTTCCTACTCTCGCATTTGCTGCTGATGAAGCGACAATCCCCCAACTGCAAAGCGCAATCGATGCGGTTTGGGTCATGTTAGCCGCGATTTTGGTTATCTTCATGCAAGCCGGTTTTGCCTTGTTGGAAGCGGGGTCCACTAGAATGAAAAATGCCGGTCACGTAGCCGGTAAAACAATTTTGACTTTCGGATTATGCGCCATCGCTTTCTGGGCGGTAGGCTTCGGATTTGCTTTCGGTGACGGAAATGCTTTCTTCGGAACGACAGGATTCTTCGTTACAGGCTTGGAAGATCAAGCTTCGGCGGCATTCGGTGCCCTCTCCGCATCCGATGTGCCTATCGGCATCAAATTCTTGTTCCAACTCGCTTTCGCAGGCGTATCCTTAGCGATTGCCTGGGGCGGATTCGCAGAAAGAGCGAAGCTTCCGGTTTACTTTATCTTCGGAATTTTGTTCACCGTAGTCATTTATCCGATCGTTGCTCACTGGGTATGGGGCGGCGGCTGGTTGAGCAAGCTGGGCATGCAAGATTTCGCGGGTTCTACCGTCGTTCACTTGCAAGGTGCGACAGCGGCGCTTGTAGCTACGATCTTGTTAAAACCTCGTATTGGCAAATATAATAAAGATAAAACGCCAAACTTAATTCCCGGTCATAACCAAGTGTTATCTGTTCTAGGTGTTATCATTCTCTGGATCGGTTGGTTCGGATTTAACCCAGGAAGCACACTTAGTGCAATGGGAGACGGTTTCTTCGGTTACATCGCATTGACGACGAACATGGCTGCTGCGGCAGGCGGCGTTGCGGCATTGATCATTTCTTGGATGTACTTCGGCAAAGCTGATATTCCTAGCATGTTGAACGGGGTTCTCGCGGCGCTTGTTGCGATTACAGCAGCTTGTGCGTTCGTAGATACATGGGCGGCCATCGTTATCGGAGCTGTGGCAGGTATTGTAACATTCTTTACAGCACAATGGTTTGAAAAAGCAGGTGTCGACGATCCAATCTTCGCTTTCTCCGTACACGGTATCGCCGGTATCTGGGGTACTCTTTCCACGGGCTTGTTCGCTACGCCTGATTTATCGGCTAAAGTAGGTGTCGGTGGCGCAGGATTGTTCTACGGCGGCGGATTGCACCAATTAGGCATTCAAGCGCTTGGCGTTTTCGGAGCATTGGCGTTCGTACTTGTTCTTTCCTTCATTATCTTAGGAATTCTTAAAGCTACTGTAGGTCTTCGTGTAACAGAAGAAGAAGAAATCATCGGTCTGGACTTGTCTGAACATGGTTCATACGGTTATCCGGAACAAATGAAGAAAGCGGCTCAAAGCGGCGTGTCCGTTTAATATCACATAACTTTCTACTTTAGCAAAGGGGATGCAACATGAAACATCTCTCAATGGAACAGATCCTGGAGCGTATCTATTTATCGGAACAGTTCGATGAGATGCGAATCGCCAGAGATCAGGTGCATGAGATGTTTCGGGAGCATCTCCTTTTCGCTCATACGCCTGAATTAGGACGGCAAGTGAATGCCATTCATGATGCTTTCATTCAGAGAACAATCGAGCTGGCTGAACATATTTTGGAAGACGAGGGTTATGGGAAGCCTCCCGTGCCGTATGCTTTTCTTTTGTTCGGAAGCGGAGGACGAAGTGAGCAAACGCTCTGGAGCGATCAGGATAACGGGCTGGTTTACGGCGATAGCGGGGAACACACGGAGGAACAATTAGAAGCGTACTTCGTTAAATTGGTTGATTGCATTTTAGAAGGGCTGGATGCTCTGGGTTATCCGCCTTGTGAAGGCAATGTTATCTCCAGCAACAAACAATGGCGTAAGCCGTTAGCCGGATACCTCGATATGATGATGGGGTGGCTGCAAGAGCCTAATTGGGAAAATGTTCGCTATCTGCTTATTTTGGCGGATATGCGCTGTATTTACGGCGCACAGAGTTTGGCTGATCCCATTAAAAATGCATTTCTGGCCTATGTTCAGGAGCAACCGGACATTTTGGATTATTTATTATCGAATACGCTCCACCACAAAATATCTTTGGGTGTCTTCGGCCAACTCATTACCGAAAGGTATGGGGAAGACGCGGGTGGTTTTGATATCAAATATGGCGCTTATATTCCTATTGTAAATGGCATTCGGCTCCTAGCGATCCAGGCCGGGATTGCGCAATCTTCCACTTGGCAGCGAATAAAGCTGTTGAAGGATAGCTCGTTTATTGCTGAAGGGTTAGCGAACGAATGGTCGGAGGCTTTTGATATCGCGCTTAAACTAAGGGATTTGACGCCATTTCAACTGGAGAATGAGATGTATACGACCCGGGGGAAGCTTGGGGCAGATCAATTGACCAAAGAGATCAAACAGGAATTGAAACATTGTCTGCGCGCCGGGGCTGAATTGCAGAAATTTGTGAAAAAGTCGATTGTTTCACACAAAGAGAGAGAAAAAGGGTAGAAAAGTCGGAAGGCCAATTTCTTGTGCGGGAGGTGATTCGGAATGAAAGATATGCGCCCGGCCGGACGTATGTGGCAGCTGTACAAAATGGGAGGCTTAACGCCGGCGATCACCTCCATGTTCGATGTGCAAAGTGCGCAGCAGATGGCCTTTATTCGCTCTATGTTAAAAGAACAGCGGAAGGATTCCCTGTTTGAAATACCGCTGCACGCCATGGAAATTGTCGTTTTCGATTTGGAGACGACGGGATTTTCTCCGTATAACGGCGATGAAATTATTTCGTTCGGAGGGGTCTCTGTCATTGGCGGTGAAGTGCAAAAGGATCACACCTTTTATAGCATCGTAAACCCGAAGCGGAAAATTCCCGACGACATTGTTAAACTAACGGGGATTACGAATGAAATGGCTGCCGATGCTCCGGAACTGATCGGCGTTCTAAGCGATTTTCTGGAGTTTGTCCAGCAGCGCATCTTGGTTGCCCATGCAACCGGACATGACAAAAACTTTTTGAATTCCGCCCTCTGGCGCACCTCCAAGGTCAGCCTGTCCCATCGCGTTCTCGATACGATGATGGTTGCGAAGTTTTTGATGCCGAAGAGGAAAAATTTAAGCCTGGACGCTTTGCTTCATGCCTATGAAATTCCGGTTACACAACGTCACCATGCTCTCGAGGATTCCTTGATGACAGCGCAGCTTTGGTCAAGGTTCATGGAGGAAATTAAAGCGAAGAATGTAGATACATTAGGCGATCTATATGCCCTGTTAAGCCATCATTGACCGATTGCAAACTCCAGTTTGTGATAACCGGTCGGGGTGGCGTTTTTTATTTGGTACAGGTGAAGTTCGGGTTTATTCGTATGCTGCAAGGACAAGATCCAGTACGTGGGAATCGTATGCCAAAGGGTTTGCAGATCCATCTCGGACGGAACCGCGGGAGCTGACGGGTGAGAGTGGAACAACCCGATAACCGGATGATGGCGGTCTGTAAGAAAGGGAATCATCTCGACGGGATTTAGCTCGAAATGATTCCGGGGATTGTGGGAAATATTTCGAATGGGAACAAATGTTCTTGCTGAGAGAATATCCTTACTGCTTGGCAAAGGTTCCCCCAAAATAAGGCCGCAAGCTTCCTCTGGAAGCTTTTGCAGACTATGACTGAGCAGATGGTTGTAGAGCTCTTTTTGGAATTGAACGATCACTGGCGCCTGCACCTCTTTAAAGCTTGTAGCTTGGATTGAGGCTAGTATATCATGCTTTTTGTTTCAGTTCCTTATCCGGTTTAATGAAGAAGAATACGAGAGCCAGCATCAGGAGCGCCATGGCGGCTACCGCGATGAATAACGTTTTGTGCGACATATTCATGAGCCATCCGAATAAAGGCGGGCCGAAAGCTACGCCGATAAAGCGAAGGCTATTGTACATCGATGTGATCATGCCGCGCTGCTCGCGCTCCACAGAACCGGTAATCATGGTGTTTAAACAGGGAAGCAGGAGACCTGTTCCGATTCCGCTGAGTGAGAGCAAGCCGATGAATATATACAGATTCGTGTTGAGAAAGATGGCTAACGTTAAAGAAACAGTCATCAAGATCAGACCGATGTTCATTAACCATCGCATTAGCAGGCCGTTTTGCTTGATTTTGGCGCCGGTTGTATACGAGGTGATGACCATGCAGAGCAGAGGAATGGCCAGAACGAAGCCTTTGCGGACTCCGTCGATGTTGTAAGGCTTCTCTTCCAATATTTGCGATAAATAAAAGAGTACGCCGAAAAGAATGAACAGCGTAATCGATCCGGCGAAAAAGGCAGGGATAAGCCAGCGTCCTTTTTCTCGGAGTATATTCCCTATCTGCTTTAAGTAAACGCCGAGAGGATCGGCTTTCTTCTCGTTGGGCGGTTCTTTGATCATAAAAATGACGGCTAGCAAAGCTAATAAGCAAAAAACCGGAAATGCGAAAAAAGGCGCGAACCAGATCATCAAGGCAAGCAAAGAGCCTAAAATCGGGCTAACCACCTTGCCAGCCCCGTTGGAGGCTTCGATGAGCCCCAGAGCTTTGCTCGCGTCTCCTCCCTTATATAAATCCCCGACAAGGGCCATGGCTATAGGGGCGGTACCTGCTGCTCCAAGGCCTTGTATAGTGCGGGCGATAATAAGGATGGAGTAAGAGTTCCAAACGGCTGCGAAGCCTGCCAGAACCCCTGCAGCGCCATAGACGATAAGCGACGGTATGATAACTGATTTTCGAGTGAAGCGGTCGGACAAATAACCTGAAACAGGGATAATAATTCCTGCCGCGACAGAGAACAGTGTGATAACGAGCGAGCTTTGGAAGCGGGAGATGCCCATCTTTTCCTGTAAATCCGGTAAAATGGGGACTAGCATGGAATTACCCAAAACGAGAACTAAAGGGATGGTTGCTAGAGCAATGTACTCCCAAATGGAGCCTTTGGTCGACTGGCCGCCGGATTTGTTGCCTGCGCTTTTGCCGGACATGTCAGTGAATGGATGCTTGGTTCTGGATTTGGCATGAGATGTTGCGACTTTGTTCACTTTGGTGATTCCTCTCTGCATGATTGGTAGGCTTAACTTTCCCAATTAAAGAGAAAGCAATACTTGCAGACGAGGGGATGTTGGAAATTGGCCCGATTTGGAGATAATATAGACAGAGTGGAGGTGAAGACTTTTTGAAAAAGAATGTATTGGTGATCGTATTGGTCGTAGTCCTAGCCGGGATAGCAGTTTATCAAAATGCCCAGCGTCAAAATAAAGAGACATTGATGCCTACCGAACAAGCGCCCCAGGTGAATTACTTGGCCCCTTCCTTTACACTGACGGGTCTTGACGGGAACGCTTATACGATAGGCGGTCCGCGTGAGAAGCCGCTGCTCGTTAATTTTTGGGCGTCTTGGTGTGGTCCTTGTGAAGAAGAGGCGCCGGATCTTGTCAATGTCTACAACAAATATGAGGGACAGTTTGATCTGTATGCGGTGAATGTAACGCCTGGAGATAAAATGGAAAATATCAAGAAGTTTGTGGAAACGTATAAATATCCATTCCCGGTGCTTTTGGACAAGCAAGGGACGAATGCGGACACGTATCGTGTCGTTGCCATTCCAACGAGCTTCTTAATTGATAAAAATGGGGTTGTTCGCGAGGTAATTCACGTGCTTCCGCCCAAAGAGCTGGACAAGAAGATTGCGAATCTCATCAAAGGTTAACAAAAAAAGCTGCAATTTGGCCTCGCGGACCAAACTTTGCAGCTTTTTGTGCATGAAGATTAGTGATTGATCAAACCGAGCCGCTCGTTCTGCTCTTTGTTGGCCGGCTCAACGCGTTGTCGGCCGATGAGGGCATAACGCAAGCTATCCACAAGGGCATACCAGCTGGCTTCGATGATGTTGCTGGATACCCCGAGCGTGTTCCAGGTTGTGTTGAAATCCGTCGTTTCCATTAAGACGCGAACTTTACCCGCGGTAGCGCCTTTCTCGTCGAGGACACGTACTTTGTAGTCGGAAAGGTGGATATTCTTGATATCCGGGTAGTACTGGATGAGCGCTTTACGCAAGGCGTTATCCAAAGCATTGACAGGGCCGTTGCCTTCTGCCGCGGTATAGATCGTTTCGCCGTGCACTTTAACCTTGACGATGGCTTCGGAGACGACGGATTGATTCGCCGATTTCTCCACCAGCATTTTGAACGATTCTAAGGTGAAAATTTCTTCAAGTCCTTCGAAGGCTTCGCGCAGCAAAAGCTCCAGGGTGGCGTCAGCTCCCTCGAATTGGTAGCCTTGATGCTCGAGATCTTTAATCTTCTCGATGACTTCTTTGGTCTTCTGATGCTCTTTATTGAAGTCTAAGTTCAATTCCTGCGCTTTGACAAGCACATTGCTTTGGCCGGCAAGCTCTGAAACAAGAACCCGCTGCTTGTTGCCGACAAGCTCAGGCTTGGTGTGTTCATAGGTGCTGGCATCCTTCAGAATTGCAGAAACGTGAATGCCGCCTTTGTGGGCGAAAGCCGCATTTCCGACATAAGGCTGATTGATCGGCATATGCATGTTGGCGATTTCGCTAATATATCTCGATACCGGAGTTAACGATTTTAGTTGCTCATCGGTGATGACATGATAACCAAGCTTCAGCTGCAGGTTTGGAATAATCGAGCTCAAATTGGCGTTCCCGCAGCGCTCGCCGTAGCCGTTAATCGTACCTTGAACTTGTCCGGCGCCCGCTTGAACGGCGGCCAGACTGTTCGCTACGCCCAATTCGCAATCATTATGCGCATGAATGCCGACTGGTGTGGAAACATGCTGCTTAACCGCTGACACGATCGTTGTTACTTCGCTGGGCAGCGAGCCCCCGTTCGTATCGCAAAGCACGATCCAGTCGGCACCGGCATCCTGGGCTTTGCTGATCGTTTGCAGAGCGTATTCGGGATTGTTTTTGTAACCGTCAAAAAAATGCTCCGCGTCATAAATGACTTCTAAGCCGCAGCTTTTCAAATAAAGCACGGAGTCATAAATCATAGCCAGGTTTTCTTCTAGCGTCGTTTGAATGGCTGTATGAACGTGGAAGTCCCATGACTTCCCGAAGATGGTTGCTACCTGTGCGCCTGACTCTACAAGTCTGTTCAAATTAATGTCATCCGCAGCGATGGAATCTTTGCGTCTAGTGCTTCCGAAGGCGGTGATTTTCGCGTTGGTGAATTTCATGTCACGGACGCGCTCAAAGAATTCGATGTCTTTGCTGTTGCTGCCCGGCCAGCCGCCTTCAATATAATGAACCCCAAGTTCATCGAGCTTGCGGGCGATTTTAATTTTATCCTCTACGGATAGGCTGATGCCTTCTCCCTGGGTTCCGTCTCGTAATGTGGTGTCGAAGATTTTCACTGATGTTGGCATGGGTTCCTCCTTCAAAAGCTGGCAAAGTGACATGGGTGATTGTAGAAAAGCTAGTGTGTTTGCTTTAAAGCGCTAATGTATAATTTACGATTATATCATAATCTTACGGGTAAAGACATCATAACATCAAAAATGCGTTTGCTTGAAACATTATTTTTTTGTATGCTGAAAATGGCTCTAATCTAGGTCTTTTGAACACGGGAGGGATTGTGAAATGAGGAAAGTCGAGCATCACTATCCCAAACAAGGCAGAGTCATTTTGCATATCGATATGAATGCATTTTATTGTTCGGTGCATGAGGCGGTTGAGCCCGAGCTATATAAAGGAAAGCCGATTGCGGTCGCGGGCAGCGTCGAATTGCGCAGGGGAATTATTGTTACGTCCTCTTATGCCGCGCGCTCCGTTGGGATTAGGACAGGCATGCAGGTTAGACAGGCTGTGAAAATTTGCCCGGATTTGGTGCTTATCCGTCCGGATTTTGAATTGTACCGTAGTTTTTCCCGGCGTTTTATGCAAATTGTATATAGTTATTCGCCAATGGTCGAATCGATGTCAATTGATGAATGCTTCGTAGATATTACGGGCTCCAAGCAGTTCGGCACGCCTCTGGAAATCGCGGGGGCGATCCAACAACGGATTATGAACGAGCTTCAACTGCCCTGCTCCATTGGTGTAGCGCCTAATAAATTATTAGCTAAAATGGGCTCGGATATGAAGAAGCCAAACGGAATTTCTGTTTTGCGCTTGCGGGATGTACCCGCTGTCTTGTGGGACAAGCCGTGCAATTATTTATATGGAATCGGGAAAAAGACGGCTGAAAAGCTCACAAAGCTCGGCATTCACACGATAGGTCAACTGGCGGTTGGCGATGAGGCTTTGCTTAGCAAATTTTTCGGCGTGATGGGTCCGCACCTGAAACGATCGGCTAACGGCATCGACAACTCGCCTGTTAATCCCGAGCAGGAACAAAGCAAATCCATCGGTCATACGACCACGCTGCCGCGGGATTATATCGATCGAAAAGAGATCCACCGGGTTTTCTTAAATCTTGCGGATCAGGTAGCCAGAAGGCTTCGCAAGCAGGAATTGATGGCGTCCACCATTCAAATTACGATCCGCGATCCGGAAATGAGAACGATTACGCGATCCGTTACTTTGCCTACGCCGACAGAGCATATGGACGATATTTATCGAACTTCCTGTCAGCTCTACGATCACCAGTGGGACGATGGCAACCCTGTTCGTCTGTTGGGTATCACCCTGCAAAATTTGACCAGCAAGGAAGAAACGTTCGTGCAGCTTGATTTATTTGACTATGAGAAGCAGCCGAAGCGTGAAAGTCTGAATAAGATTATGGATGGACTGCGGGACAAGTTTGGGGAAAATGCGATTCTGACCGCAGGGATGATGAGCGACGATCCTTCCGCATTTATTAGAAATCATAAGGCGAGAGGGACTTCTCTGCAGATGGACCACTTAAAGAACAATCCGCTTCATAAAGAAGAGGAGAAGTGAGGAGCATATGGCACATTGCATGGGCTTTGCCGGCTATTCGGGCAGCGGCAAAACGACCCTGATCGCCAAGCTGGTTGTAGAAATGAAGCGCCGCGGCAAACAAGTGGCGGTAATTAAACATGATGCGCATGGACATTATAAAGAGGCGTCCGGCGCGGATTCTACAATTTTTGCGCAGTCCGGCGCAGAAGCCGTTGTGACGATCTCTCCGGAAGCCATTCATATTTACGAGAAAAGGCGGATGCCGGATTTGCAAGAACAGATCGAAGCTTTCGACCATTTGGATTATGTATTTGTTGAAGGATTTAAGAAGGAAAAGCATCCAAAGATCGCTGTATTTCGTACAATGGAGCAGAGTGCAATCATTCAAGCTCTGGGGCATGAGCCCGTAGCGATTGCATCGCATGTGGAGGTGCTAGATTCTTATTTTTCAACACTGCCAAGCCTTGATTTAGATGACATTGTCGCTCTAGCGGACTTTATTGAAAGGTATTTTAAGGGAGAACAATTTTAAGGTTTGAACTTTGTCCTCATTTATATTATATTTTACAATGAGGATAAATTGAGGAGGAGTTAAACTATGGCAAAGTATACATTCGTTGATAAAGATACTTGTATTGCTTGTGGCGCTTGCGGAGCTACAGCACCAGACATCTATGATTACGATGATGAAGGCTTGGCGGAAGTGATTTTTGATGGAGACGGCAACAAAGGGGTAACTGAAATTCCTGAAGATCTGTTCGATGATCTGCAAGATGCACAAGATGGCTGCCCTACAGACTCCATCAAAGTTGCGGATACACCTTTTAACTAATCATAAAAATGTCGAAAAAGCTCGGTTCCTGTCCAAGGGGCCGAGCTTTTTTTTGCTACAATTTGTATTTATTTGTAATCTTTCATTGCCAATTGTTTCCCTCCATCTTACAATGAAGCTAGTATACATAAGGGAGGCTCTTATGGGTAAAAAGAAATGGATCAAGTCGCTGGCAGCAGGACTTGTCCTCATGCTGTTATCGACATATTTCTACACGGTGAATTCGAGCGGATTATTTTATTTTGTCGAGGGGCCCCTTCAAGATGTTTTGCGTAAAGCGAAGTCAGTTGAAGAGCGTCAGCCCGAGGATCGAATCAAAATTATCAAGATTGATGAGAAGTCATTAAAAGCGATCGGGAAGTTCCCGTGGGACCGTACAACGTATGCGCAATTGATAGAAAAGCTGGAGCAATCCGGCGCAGCCGCTATCGGCATAGACGTGGTCTTGGCCGAACCTTCGAAAAACCCCGCCGACGATAAAGCTTTGGCTGATGTCTTGGCCAAGTATCAGAATATCATCCTGCCCGTCCAAATCAATTATCCCTCCAAACAACAGCAAGCAGGAGATTTGGTGCCTGAGAAAGTCGACTATCCAACTTCAACCTTAACAACCAACAGACAGCAAATGGCGCATATTAACGTATTTGTTGACAAGGATGGAAAGGCGCGCAAACTGCCTGTCGGGCTGCCGGACGAGAACGGATCTTACATTCCGGCATTCAGTGTCGCGCTTGCCAATCTAGTTCTTGACGACAAAGAGAAAGTTAAGAGAGACGACGCGACAGGTGAGTGGAAGCGCGGCAGCGCCGTTCTGCCAACGAATGAGAGAAATCAAGTAACGACCGAGTTTTTTACGCTGCCCAGACAGAAAGTAGATGCGGCTACCGGCTACGAAATGCTTTCGTTCGTGGATGTGTTGAATAGCAAAAATCCATTGCCTCTACAGGGAAGCATCGTGCTGGTTGGGCCTTTCGTCACAGCGATGCAGGATGAATATCCTACGCCTATCAGCTCCGTTAAGATGTTTGGAATTGAAATACATGCCAATATGATTCAAACATTGCTGGAAAGCAAATTTTACAAAGACATGAGCAAGACTGCCGGTATCGGCCTTATTCTTTTGGTTTCATTGATTGCTATTTTCTTATTTGAGAGATTCAGAGGGAAGACGGCGCTTCTTATTTTTATAGGGTTGTTTTTGCTCTATGGCGGCGTTTGGTTAACCTTCTATATTGCAGGGTCCATGTTTGCTCCGCTTGTATATCCGCAATTCGCTTTAGTTGCTATTTACATAGGGTCATTAGTGAGTCATTACTTAGAGGAACGCAAGGAGCGCAACCGGGTAACAGGGATTTTCGGAAGGTTTGTTTCCAAGTCCGTCGTCGATGAATTACTGCAGTCCGGTGAGGATGTTAAGCTTGGGGGCAGCCGGAAGGATATCTCCCTCATTTTCGTCGATATCCGCGGGTTTACCCCGATGTCTGAGCGGTTGGAGCCTGAGCAGGTTATCCAAGTGCTTAATGAATATTTGGACGTATGTACAAAAGCTATTTTCAAATTTAACGGAACCCTCGATAAGTTCATAGGCGACGGCGTCATGGCGATGTTCGGCGCTCCCATTGAGTATGACAATCATCCGGAAATGGCTGTTCGCGCAGCGATTGAGATGAAGTCGCAGGCAAATGTGCTGGAACAGAAATTGATCGAGAAGTACGGGATCGGCGTCAAGTTCGGACTCGGCATCAATAGCGGACCTGCCGTTGTCGGGAATATCGGGTCCGAGGATTTGCGATTGGACTACACGGCTATCGGGGATACGGTGAATTTGTCGGCGCGTTTGGAATCCAATGCCAAGCCCGGTCAAATTCTCATTAGCGAGCAGACTTATGAGCGTGTGAAAGACCTTTTTGTCATCGAGTCAATCGGCGAAATTAAGGTCAAAGGGAAAGAAAAACCCGTTGCTGTGTACGAAGTGATCGGGAATCTTTAAGGATGGAAACTGGGGAGGAAATCAAGATGTGGATGTCCAAGAAATCATTTGTCTCATTATGTTTAAGCCTGAGTTTGGTGCTCAGTTTAATTTCGGGACTGCTTGCTAAGCCGGCCGACGCCAAAACCGTTCGGGTGGCCGTTGTGGCGTCACTATCGGGAGAGGTAACCGTCAAAAAAGGCGGTGGTTCCCAATCGTACGATGCCTATGAAAATATGAGTCTAAATCAAGGAGATACCGTGTATACGGGGGCTAATTCTTCTGTGACGCTTAATTTGAGCAATGGGGATGCGGATGTAACTTTAGGCGAAAATGCCGAGATCAACGTGTCGGACCTGAATTCCGCTGACGGGAAAAAGAAATCGAAGCTGAAAGTATGGGCCGGTTCCATGTGGGTTAAGGTGAAGTCATTAGCTGGTTCTAATGATGAATTTGAAGTTGAAACGCCGACTGCCGTCATGGGAGTAAGGGGAACTCAGTTCTTTGTAATGGTTGATCCGGTGACAGGAAGCATCAAGATGGCCGTTGGAGCAGGGAAGGTTTCCGCATCGACCGTAACGATTGGCGAGGACTTTGAACAGAAGACGAGCATTACCTACTTGTACCCAACACAACAAATCTCGCTTGATTCCAGAGATGAAACACAAGATTTGTCGCTGAAAGTAGACTTCCTAAACCTGGATGATTTCATTAGCCAAGCTTCGCCGGAAGTCATTAGGGAATTCATTCTTAATAAAGCGGAAATCGATAAGGAAAACGATGAGTTTATTGCCAAGAAAGCGAAGGAGCTTGCGGAAGGCAAAGTAACCATTGATCCAAATCTGGTCATCAAGAGCAAAGAAGAGCTCGAAAAGGTGAAACAAAATTTCGATAATCTAATCGGAAATGTTGCCAAAAAAGCGCTAGCGGACAACAAGATCGACCGCTCGGCGATGGATAAACTGATCAATGAAACGAATAAGAAGATTTCCGAGCAAGGTAGAAAATTAGACTTAAGCACAGTCAAAGATTTAGATAAAACAGCGGGTATTGATGCGGAGAAAGAGAAAGCGAAGCAAGAGAAGTTGAAAAAGCTTGAAGCTGAGAAGTTGAAAAACAAGCTTGAGCGTGAGAAGAAAGAAGCTGAAGTTAAGAAGCAGCTGGAAGCGCAGATTAAATTGATTGAAGAGAAGAAAAAACAGCAAGATTCAGGATCGGGCGGATCGGGGTCAGATTCTTCGACGCCTTCGACGCCAACTACGCCGCCAACACTCAGTGTGGAAAGTCCAGTTATTGAAGAATCGCCTGCGAATGATGGCAGTATCTCCGCTACGCAAGTGATTACACTGGCAAATGGCACATTTGCTTCGGATATGAGCACGGGTGTTACGGTTAATCATCTACCGGCAGGATTGACTGCTTCAGTAACTCGAAACAGCAATACGAAGATTACGGTTGCTTTTAATGGAAATGCTATCGCACATACATCTGCCGATGATGTAACCAATGCTTCTGTTACGATCGCCAAAGAGAAAATTACTGGAGCGAACGCAGATGTAAATTCCGGTGAATTTAAAATCAAATTTAGGAATCCGGAAGCTCCAACGCCACGATTAAGCTTAAGCCATGGTGAAGTTAGCACCTCGGGTAATTTTCTACTGAATGTGAATTTAAGTGATTTCATTGGCGATAACTCCGTTTATGGGGTAGAGCTGCACGTAACTTATGGTCCGAATATTAATTTCAAAGCGAATTCATGGGGAAGCAACTCAGCTATCTTCGATGCAGCTTCAAGTGCGGATTACATTAAACAATTTCCGAGTGAAACACAGAATGAGCTTGTATATGCGGTAACTAACTTTGGCTCAGCGGCGAATATTGAAGTAAATGGGGAGAAAAATTTAGTTGCAATCCCTATGAATGGACGTTCTTTGCAAACAGGGACAGCTCCTTACACAATTAAAGTTGAGAAAGTGGTTATTATTCATAAAAATGGTTCTGACGTACAAAAAGTAGAGGTTGCCGGAAATTCTGAAATCATCGTGAATTTGCCTGATCTCAGGGTTTAATCTTCACTTCATCATCTTAAAAGGAGAAACCTATGAAACCTTTGAAATATATACTCGTTTCCTCTCTGGCTGTTGCAGCATTATGGGGAGGTTCGTCAGCTTGGGCGGCAGGATTATCAGCGGATGCGCTGCTTTCCAGCAATGGCCAAATCATGTCGAATGTCACGACGCTTGCGGGAATCGGTGATTTTGAAGATATTAACGGAGATGCGTTTAAAGCCGGTTTTCGTGCTCCCGGGAGTGTCGTTCAGCTGCCTGACGGCAGTATTCTCATTGCGGATACCCGCAATCATCTCATTCGAAAAGTTTCGGGAGGCAAAGTCACGACGTTCGCAGGTCCAGAGGTCGTGGTGACGAAGAATAGCCAAGGGTTTCCAACCGGCGGCCTTCTTGACGGCAAAGCTTCACAAGCTTTTTTTAACGAGCCTACCGGTTTAGCCGTTGACAGCAAGGGGAATGTGTATGTAGCCGACTCGGGAAATAACGCGATTCGCAAAGTGGACACGAACGGACAAGTCACCACTTTGGCAGGCAATGGCGTGCCAGGCAAGAAGGATGGGAAAGCTGCGGACGCAAGCTTCAATCACCCAAGCGATGTTGCGGTAGCGGCAGACGGGACGGTGTACGTAGCGGATTCGCTTAATCATGTCATTCGTAAAATCGCAGCGGACGGTACGGTTTCGACGCTAAACGCGGCTTCCACCCGGTCGATTGAAATTCGTCCCGGCAAAGCTTCTTCCGCAGGCGAGTTCCAAGACGGCAATTTAACCGCGGCCAAGTTCAATGAACCTTCCGGTTTGGCGCTGGACGGCAAAGGCAACCTGTATGTAAGCGATACGGGGAATCAAGTTATCCGGTATATCGATTTGCAAGCAGGAACGGTGAAGACCGTTGCGGGCTCTTCTAGCGGCGTGAGCTATGCGAAGAATGAGCTGTACGCAGGCGGCGATTATGCCGATGGTGAGGCGTCGAAAGCGAAGTTTGATTTCCCGAAAGGTCTCGCAGTGACCTCTGAGGGCGGAATTGTAATTGCGGATAGCTTAAACCATGCCATTCGCTATTTACTGAACGGCAAAGTGACAACCATTGCCGGAACCGTTCAAACGGGCGAAACCGACGGCGTGGAGCGGGCAGCTGAATTTTACAGCCCTAATGATGTTCTTGTGACAGCTCAAGGCAATATCGTCGTTGCAGACACTTTGAATAACAAAATTCGTAAAATAGCGCCTTATCATTTGCCTGCTGATTTGCCAAGTCAGGGCATTAAGGTCGTAACTGGAGAGAAAGTGATTTCCTTCGATGCTCAGCCTGAAATTCAAAACGGACGAACGATGGTTCCAGTCCGCGCTATCGGTGAAACCTTCGGCTTTGAAGTCAAATATGCCGAGCGCTCGGGTACCAAGGTTGTACAGCTAATCAAAGGCGACACGACAGTAGAATTGACGATCGATGACACGGGGGTCGTTCGCAAGCAGGCAGGCCAAGCTGACGTCAAGCAAGCTACGGACGCTGCGCCATATGTGAAGCAGGACCGTACGTTCGTGCCGATTCGTTTCTTCGCGGAGCAGATCGGGCTGGATGTTCAGTGGGATGCCGAAACGCAAACCGCGATTTTGCGTACAAAATCTTTTGCAAAGTAAATGTCATGAGTCTGGCCAAGGGCAACCTTCGTCAGGCTCGTTTTATTTTACAGCTTCAACTCCAAGGACCTTATGCCGATAAAAATCAAAGAGAGTCTGTCTCGAAGTCGTGCGGGGGAGGTGTCCGGGTTGAAACCCAAGAATCATCATGATCAATTGGAGCGGTTTTTCCAACATAATCCGATTGAAGATCCGCTGTATCTCAAAAAATACGTGAAAGATCATCCCGATCATAAAATGGCGTGGTATTTGTTAGGCCGGGAATACGCGGCGCAGGGGAAAGAGGGCAAGGCGGCTTACTGCTTCGCTCAGTCTGGGGAGATTTATGAGGCGTTTGAGCGGCAAAAAATTACGATTGAAGGTCCGCTCCCTACTTACCCTCCTCCCGTCCTTAATAACGTCAGCGTGCCCCTATCTAAGAAGGGACTGAAAGGGGCAGGGAAATGGATGCCGTTATTGGTCATTTTGCTGCTATTGGCCGTTCCGGCTGCGATGGATTCTGCGAAGGAGCAATGGGCCGATAGCGTTGGCCGAAAGAGCCCGTCCGCAAGTGTGACGCCCGTGGTCCAAACCTCTGTGAAACAGGAAGACCAGGCAAGAACGAAGCTCTTTTTCTCGAAGGGGGACTGGGGGAAGGAGCTTCAACAAATCTTGACATCGTCCGGGCAGGGAGCCGGGGAATCTGTTGTTATGCAAGCGCCGCGAAGCGCAGACGGTAAATGGACGGAGTGGAACAAAGCGGTGAGTCCGCTGATTGGCGTTGTTTCTGAAGGAGGCGGCGGAGGTTCGGCGGCATTAAAGTACTATCAATCGCAGATTTGTTCCTGCCAAGCTGCCGATAGCTCGGCCATCGTCCCGGCCATTGATCAGTGGATGCAGGAGCGGGAGCGGGCGATTGTGCTGCAGAGCTCTATGAAGGCTTACGAACAAAGGACGGGAATGCTGCCTGAGAAACCAGAGCAGTTAACGAAGCCATACCCGGATAACCTGCTTCCTGGGCTTACACCGGAGATGCAGGAGCTGTTTCCGCAGACGCTCAGCATGCTTAAAGCGGAGCTTGCCCAAGCAGGACAACGGCAGGAGCCGAAGCAAACGGAAGAGAAGGCCCAGGTTAATCCAGAGGCCAAAGAGAATGCGGTGCCAAGCTCCTCGCAGCCTAAAGCTTCTACAGATCCATTGCGCGAACCGCTCAGAATTGTCATTGATACGGAGAAATATGTTCTGGCCCTAGTTAGCGGAGATACAATCATCCGCAGCTATCCTGTTGGGCTGGGCGGCGAGAAAACGCCGCAGGGCGATTTCATCATTAGCGAAAAGGTGCGCAATCCGAATGGGAAATCGAACGGTGAGTTCGGGAGCCGCGGGATGACGTTGTCCGACACGCTTTATGCCATTCACGGCACGAATAAGCCTTCGAGCATCGGAAAAGACGAGTCGCATGGCTGTGTGAGGATGCTGCAGGGGGATATCGAAGAGCTTTATAACATGGTGACACATCAAACCAAAGTGACGATCGGCAAAGGGGTGCTGCCTCAGCCTGGGGCTGGTGGCGGTAATCCGGGAATCGGTGCGGGCAGAGGAAAGCCTGAGCAAGCGTTCGGGCTGCCGCTGCAGACGAATGACAGCAATCCAAGCAAGAAATACAAATGGCTGGATTAAAAGAGAGAAAGGCTGCCTCATGCGCAGGATATTCTGCAAGTGAGGCAGCCTCGATCTTCGATTTCATGTACACAAAGGATTTCTGTTGACATTCATATAGAAAGCGATTACAATTCGAAATGTGATGATTTCAATCATTTGGCTCGCAATCATTTGTTCAAAATGAGCAGTAGTGCCATGGCTAGGATGACGACAAGAAAAATGGAACCTGTCCAAATGATGGCTTTTTTATTGATTTCCTCTTTGGCTCTTCGATTAACGGCTGTTGGTTTGCGTTTGGACATTGAAATCACCCTTTTTTAGAATTTATACGATATCATCTATCATATCATAAGTATGGTCGATCATAGAATATAGTGGATCGAAAGAAATTTTATAAACATGTATTGACGACCATGTCATTTTATTGTAATATTTAGTCACGTGAAGCAGTGAAAACAATTGAATATGTCAGTTTTGATAACATGTTACCATTAGGGCATTAGTTATTAGAAGAACGCAAGTTTTCTTCTATAACTATGCCCTTTTTATTT
Organism: Paenibacillus sp. FW126-R14; assembly: GCF_058789495.1. NCBI lineage: Bacteria > Bacillati > Bacillota > Bacilli > Caryophanales > Paenibacillaceae > Paenibacillus > Paenibacillus sp. FW126-R14. The sequence goes on from NZ_JBYTBS010000005.1 coordinate 126,497, forward strand.
TTTTTCAGTACTTGAACGATGAAAGGGGTTGGTAGCACAAAAAAGGAAGCTTGTTAAAGCGGGAATTCGTTACTCCAAATATCAAACAGATTGATTAAAAAAGGGAGAAGATGAACACATGAAGATGAAAAAATGGTCAACACTGGGCTTAGCTGCCTCCATGGTACTTGTAGCAGCAGGCTGCGGTAAATCCGCTGCTCCGGCAGAATCGACAAAACCAGCTGCAACCGTTGCTCCAACCACCGCAGCAACCGCTGCGCCTACTGCGGCAGCCGCAAAAAAATTAACCGGCGATTTTGAAATCCAATACTTTGTCGGCGGGTATGGCGACAAATGGTGGAAAAAAGTAATTGCCGATTTCCAAGCAGCAAACCCGGATTTGAAAATTAAAGAAAGTGCGGGACCAAAAATCAACGAACAAACGAAACCCCGTTGGATCGCTGGTAACCCACCTGATTTCGTATATATCGACGGACCTGAATTGTTTGATCGTCAAATGGTGACAGACGGTCAGCTTGAGGATTTGACAGACTGGCTGAAAGATGCGAAAAACGTTGACGGCGAAAAAATTCTTGATCTGCTTGCGCAGCAACCGCCGCAGTACGATGGCAAAATCTACAACATCCCATTCGTTATGAGTTCATGGGGTATCTTCTATGACAAGGCTTTGTTCAAAGACAAAGGCTGGGCTGAGCCTAAAGATTTCGAAGATTTCTTGAAAGTTAGCGAAACGATTAAAGCAGCGGGCATTAATCCTTTCATTCATACCGGTAAATACCCGTACTACATCAACGGTGCTGTCTTGTATCCAGCGATTGTATCAGCGAACAACAACGACTACAAATTGCTGCAAGATATGGCTTCGAACAACCTGGATGCTTGGAAAAGCCCGGCAATCTTGAAAGGTTTGAACAAAATCGTTCAACTTCGCGACAAAGGATTTATCGATAAAGCATCCGTACAAATCAATCACACGGATTCCCAATCGTTATTCCTTCAACATAAAGATGCCTTCATTCCGAACGGTCTATGGCTGCCAAACGAAATGGCGAAAGACGTTCCAGCTTCCTTCGACTTCGGCTTCATCCCATCCATCACGCAGGATAAAGGTGGGAAAGTGGTAGCGAATACGTCAACGTCGACATTCGCGATTGCGAAAAAGGCGAAAAACAAAGATGCAGCGAAAGCGTTCATGCAGTTTGTATTCTCCAAAGCACAAGCTTCCCAGTGGGCAGAGCTTAGCGGTGCGCCTTCCAACATCAAAGGCGATATCTCTTCTTCCAAAGCGCCTAACTTTGTAAAAGATGCAGCGAAATTCTTGTCTTCCCCTGATACGGTTGTTGTTCCTACTGTGTCCTTCGCTGCTGACGTCGACAAAGCGATGCAGGATGCGACGGTTGCTTTGACAATCGGAACGATCACGCCTGAAGAGTGGGTCAAACGTGTAACAGATGTCGTTGCTAAACAAAAGAAATAATAACTGAATGCGGCAGTGCGGAGAACTCTTAAGGTCAAGCGCCTTAGGCGTTCTCCGCCATTTTAATGATAGGACGGTGAGGATAGAATGAAGGCCAAGTCAAAAGTATGGAAAAGGAATTTATTCATCGCTTCATTCATCATTCCGACTTTTCTGTTCTTCTGTGTATTTACGATCTACCCTGTTATACAGGCCTTGCAGAAGTCATTCTATGATTGGTCAGGAATGTCGGAGAACAGCACGTTTATCGGTTTTGACAATTTCAAAGAACTGTTTAAAGACCCAATTATTCTTAGAGCCATTGGGAACGATTATTTCTTGGTCGTAGGAAAAGTGATTGGCATTATGCTTCTGGCAACGTTCTTCGCAGTTGCATTGACACGCTTCAGAGTGAAAGGCTCCGGCTTTTTCCGGGCGATTTTTTTTATCCCCAATGTGATCTCGGTCGTTGTTATCGGTGTCCTCTGGAACTTCATTTATAATCCTCAAATTGGATTCCTGAATGCCTTCTTGTCGCTTTTCACCGGTGAAAAAGTCGATATTACGTGGTTGGGCTTTCCACAGCACACCATTTGGATGCTGCTGCCGCCTACAATTTGGGCAGGTATCGGCTTCTACATGATCTTGATGATTGCTGCAATCGTGAATATTCCTGCTTCCTATTATGAAGCAGCTAATATAGATGGAGCCGGTCAATGGTCGCAATTCCGCAACATCACCATGCCGCTTATCTGGGAGCAAATTAAAGTTTCCGTCGTCAACATTGTCATCACGACCTTGAATGGGTCCTTTGTCATTGTTCAGCTGATGACGAACGGCGGACAGCCTGATAATACAACCCAAGTGATGGGATCTTACCTGTATCGGATGGCTTTTCAACAATATCATTTCGGCTATGGAGCGGCCATCGGTGTCATGATTTTAATCGTCTCGCTGATCACAACCCTCGTTCTGCAGCGTGTCATGCGCCAAGAAACGATCGAAATGCATTAAGGCTATCTTAGAAAAAGAAAGATTCTGAAGGAGGGGAACTATCGTATGGAGATCAAAAATCCGTTAGCCAAATTGATTGTCTGGATCATTCTTCTGATTTGGAGTGTTGCCGTCCTCTATCCTTTGATTTGGACACTGCTCGATGCGCTCAAAAATAACGAGCAATTTTTCCTGAATGCCCCATGGGCGCTGCCGAAGTTCCCGCTGTTATGGTCCAATTTCTCCTATGTATGGAGTAAATATAACTTTAGCACCTATTTCTTAAACTCAATTGTTGTCACGGTTGGAAGTACGCTGCTGGGCATGATTCTTGCGGCGATGACAGCGTACATCTTAGCCCGGTATGATTTTAAAGGGAATAAAATCATTTTTACGATTTACATCTCCTCGATGATGATTCCGTTCGCGCTGGCGCTCATTCCGCTGTTCTTCTTGCTGAACGATTTGCATTTGGTTAATACGTGGCTGGGCTTAATTCTTGTCTATGCCGCACTTAATCTGCCGTTTGGGATCTTTCTGCTGGTCGGATTCTACAAATCGCTGCCGAAAGAAATTGAAGAGGCCGCTATCATTGACGGGACAACCCACTATGGTACGTTTTTCCGCGTTATGCTGCCTTTGTCGCAGCCGGGACTGATTACGGTCATGATTACGAATATGTTGAATAACTGGAATGAGTATTTCTTAGGCGTCGTGCTGACGAATGAACCAACGAAGTACACGCTTCCGGTCGGTCTTGCGGTTATGCAGGCGGAGATGCAATATCGCGTAGAGTGGGGGCCGTTGTTCGCAGGACTTCTGATTACAACGATTCCGACCCTGATCGTATATATCATCTTCCAACGCCAAATCGCAAGCGGGATAACGGCCGGAGCGGTGAAATAATCGCATATGCTGCATAGAAAAAACACCTTATCCTAGAGTATTTTATCCTTTCGGGAGGGTGTTTTTTCCACTATAATGGAAATAGAAAGAGCAAATAAGGAACGGCCAAACTTATGGGCTTGATAGGTGACATAACATGAGATCCATGTATTTATTGCAGAAAATGGGACGTTCTTTAATGATTCCGATTGCGGTTCTGCCGGCGGCATCCATTCTTTTACGTATAGGCAATATGACATTCAGCGATCCTTTTCTTATGCAGGTGGCTCATATTTTTGAGTCCGGCGGAAGCGCGATTTTTGATAATTTGCCTTTAATTTTTGCGATTGGCATTGCCATCGGGCTGACGTCCGGAGACGGAATTGCGGCATTGGCGGCTACGGTCGGCTATCTCGTGTTTAACAAGGTTTTGCAGCTTTTTCATACCGGTACCGATTCGGCGGAATTTTTGGATATGGGGGTACTCGGCGGCATGCTTGTCGGAGTGCTTTCTGCAACGTTCTTTAACCGGTTCCAGCATATTCAATTACCGAAAGCGTTAGGCTTTTTCGGAGGGAAGCGTTTTGTCCCCTTACTAACGGCTTTGGCGATGGTTTTTCTCGGGCTGCTGATGGGTTCCATTTGGCCACCGGTCCAAAAAGCGATCAGCATTTTCGGCATATGGATTGTTGATAATGGCAATATCGGCGTTCTTATCTATGGGATTATGAATCGCCTGCTGATTCCCACGGGCTTGCATCATATCATTAATAATATCGCATGGTTTCAAATCGGGGATTATACCACATCAACAGGCAAAATCGTACATGGCGACATCTCCCGTTTTTTTGCGGGCGATCCGGAAGCGGGCATGTTTATGACTGGATTTTATCCTGTCATTATGTTTGGCCTTCCTGCTGCAGCTCTCGCTTTGTTTAAAAGTTCCTCAACGGTCAATAAATCACTTCTCGGCCCTGTTCTGCTGAGCGCTGGTCTAACCAGCTTCTTAACGGGTGTTACGGAGCCCATCGAGTTCGCTTTTATGTTCGTAGCCCCTGGTTTATACGTTATTCATGCCTGCTTAACGGGTATATCGATGCTGCTAATGAATGTGCTTCAGGTGAAAATGGGGTTTGGTTTTTCCGCCGGTTTCATCGATTTTGTACTGAATTGGCACATCTCTACGAATCCTTATCTGATTCTCCTTGTAGGTGCAGGATACTTTATTCTTTATTATCTGACGTTTCGGGTGTATTTGTATTTCTTTCCGATGAAAGTGTCCAGCCGGGACGAAACGGTTGAGCAGGCAGAGGTGGACGTTAGTCCGCCTGTGGAAATTAAGGAAGACCGCCTAGCCCGTATATTGAGACATATCGGAGGGCCTTCAAATATTATTTCGATTGATGCTTGCATTACGCGGCTGCGTTTGCTCGTCAATGAAGAGAAGCTCGTATTGGATAACGAACTCAAAGAGCTCGGCGCCATAGGGGTCATCCGATTGGGAAAAGGCAACGTACACGTCGTATTCGGTACGGAGTCAGAGCATATTCGCGAAAGTATTAAACCTATGCTTCACAAGTCTAAAGACAAATCAGGACAAGCCTCAATTTAACCCGCAAAGTGACATATGCCATCGAAGTCTATTCCGAATGCTTTGCGGGGACCCCGAAACAAAGATTAGGAGGTGTCTAATGATTGAACGGACGATCATCCATGTTCTCTCACACAATGTGGTGATGGCGCATTTGACATCAGGGAAAAACTCGATTGCTTTTGGCAAAGGGATTGGTTTTAAGAAAACACCGGGTATGCCTATCGATGAAGCGGAAATTACGCAAGAATTCCTCTTGCATACATCAGAGGTGCTTAGGAACTATGAACAAATCCTGAATGCGGTTGACTTGCAAATTATCGGGATCACGGAAGAGGTGATCGCTTACGCGCAAAGCATGCTGGAAGGCGATTTCTCAGAAACGATTCACGCCTCGTTAGTCGACCATATTAATTTTGCGGTGGAGCGGCAAAAAAGGGGCATTTTCATCACAAATCCATTTGCTTATGAAATTGGGTATATGTACCCGGAGGAATATAAGGTAGCCAAGAAGTCCGTCGAATTCCTCAATGAACATCTGGATGTTAAATTGCCGGAGGATGAAGTCGCGTTCTTGACGATGCATTTCAATAGCGCCCGCAAAAAAGATCAGGCTTCAGATTCCTTAGCGGTTGTCAGAATCGTCTCGAAGACGATCGAATCGGCGAAAGAATTAGGCTTTAACTTCGACGATTCCTTCTCCACATTGCGATTCATCAGTCATTTGAAAGGCGTCATCGAGCGGGTGAAACAAAGAAAGACACTGCAAAATACGCTCCTGAATAAAATCAAAGAAGAGTACGGAGACACCTTTGTGAAGGCGAAAGTTCTGTCGCTTATGCTCAGCGATGCCCTGCAAATGGAAGTGGCGGACGACGAAACTGGGTATCTCACCATGCACTTGGAACGGCTGCTTCAGCGCTCGGAAGTATAGAGTTTGGCATAGTAGGATCTCTTCCCTTGCAACCGTTATGGAGCAGGGATTTTTTGTTTGAATCCGGTGTTTAAGACTTACAGTGGATTGCATAATTGCACAATGTCAGCTAAACTGACTGTTAGAGTCATTAGAGAACGGAGTGCATAGGACATGCTGTATAAGAAGTTAGCAAAACCGATTTTGTTTCGAATGGACCCTGAGAAGGCGCATCATCTGACCATTGACGGTCTAAGCGCGGTAACTCGTTTCCCAGGCGGAGCGCAATTACTTAAATCGATGTACGGAGTGCAGAACTCGCCTCTCATGAACCAGCGTATATGGGGACTCGAGTTTGCCAATCCGGTCGGTTTGGCTGCAGGATTAGACAAAAATGCAAAAGCAGTGAAAGGCTTCTCACAGCTTGGATTTGGATTCATGGAAGTTGGTACCATAACCCCCAAACCCCAACCAGGCAATGAGCTGCCGCGGTTATTTCGTTTACCCGAAGACAGGGCGCTGATCAATCGGATGGGCTTCAATAATGTAGGAACGGATGAGATGGCTCACAACTTGCAGAAGACAGGCAAACGAACCATTCCCGTAGCGATCAACATAGGTAAGAATAAAACGACTCCGAACGAGCAGGCCGAAGAGGATTACCGGGCATGCATTCGGGACTTATATACATACGGCGACTTCTTTGTCGTCAATATTAGCTCACCAAACACGCCGGATTTGCGTAATTTACAGCATGGGAATGATTTGAAGCGATTGCTTGATGCGGTTACCGCCGAAATGCAGCTTCAACAGACGAAGAATGCGCACACGGGCAAGCCTGTCCTCGTCAAAATAGCGCCTGATCTCACCGAAGAGGAGCTTGAATTAACCGTACACACGATTAAGGACAGCGGAGTTTCGGGAATCATTGCGACGAACACAACGTTAAGCAGAGCCGGACTCGTACATGCCAACCGTTCGCAAGCAGGCGGGCTTAGTGGAAGACCGCTGACAGAGCGGTCCACTGAGGTCATTCGGCGCGTCTATCAGTTGACCGGGGGCAAGCTGCCGATTATTGGAGCCGGAGGGATTTTCACGGCTAGGGACGCTTATGACAAGATTCGGGCCGGTGCCAGCTTAGTTGAAGTTTATACAGGGTTAATTTATGAGGGTCCCGGCATTCTTACTAACATTAATAGGGGACTTCAAGATTTGCTCCAAAAAGATGGATATACTCATATTTCCCAGGCAATCGGTGCAGATCACAACTGACTTCATTTGAAATGGAGGAAAAATCAATGGATGGACGAGACTGGAAGAAATTTCTCCTGCCTTACGAACAAGCGGTGGAAGAATTGAAGGTAAAATTTAAAACGCTGCGCGGCGAGCTTAAAAGCAGGGAAGAATATGCCCCCATTGAATTCGTAACAGGCCGCGTTAAGAAAATATCAAGCATGCTGGAAAAAGCGAAGCGTTTGAACGTACCGATGGATCAATTGGAATCCGGTATCGAGGACATCGCGGGCATTCGGATTATGTGTCAGTTTGAAGCGGATATCGAGCGTCTGGCAGAACTCATCCGCAGCAGGCAGGATATGAGCGTTGTCTACGAGAAAGATTATATTACCAATAAGAAACCGAGCGGTTACCGGAGTTTTCATATTATTATCGAGTATCCGGTGCAAACGGCTTTAGGTATGAAGAGAATTTTGGCTGAGGTGCAAATCCGAACGCTCGCTATGAACTTCTGGGCTACGATTGAGCATTCCTTAAATTATAAATATAAAGAGCAGCTGCCGGCTGATGTCAGAGCCCGTTTGAGCAAAGCGGCTGAGGCCGCTTATCTCTTAGATCAAGAAATGTCCAGCATTCGCGGTGAAATTGTTGAATCGCAGAAAAGGTTTGAAGATAACTCGAATTTAGTCAATAAAGTACTGAGCAATATTCAGGAGCTTTATTTCTATCATAGGGTTCGGGAAGCAGCTCAATTTCAGCTAAGATTCAACGAGATTTGGGAAACGGAAGACGGCTTGAGCGATTTGTCTTCCGATCTTGAGATCGCAATCGCCCGAGCGAAAAAAGGAGATCTAAACTGATCTATGGCTGCTTACGATCGTTTATATGTAGCTTACCTGTATTATTTTAACGAACTGCGCGATTATTTTGAATGTCATGAGGTGATGGAGGAGCTTTGGCTGGAAGAAGGCCGGAGCCCTCTATATCAAGGTCTACTGCAAATTGCAGTGGGCCTTTATCATCATGCAAATGGAAACGTAAGCGGTTCCATTAAGCTGTTTAGCGCGGGATTGGATAAACTGGGGCCTTATCCGGCGGATTCGCTTGGCATCGATTTGGGAAGCTTGGTCGAAGATAGCAAGGTCTATGTTTCGAAGCTCCTCCGTATTAAAGAAGAACCTTTTGCTCCGTATGACCTTACGATTCAGCTCGTTGACCCGGAGCTCGTTGAGCTTCTGGAACAGATGAAGCAGCATCCGCCCCAGCATGACGAGGAGGAAGGCCATGATTGAAGTTCGTAAGCTGAGCAAATGGTATCAGGTCCACGAACGGGATCCGGGCTTCATCGCTTCGCTCAAAAGTTTGTTCCATCGCAAGTTTCGAACGGTTAAAGCCGTAGATGACGTATCCTTTTACATCCCGGAGGGAGAGATCGTCGCTTTTCTTGGGCCGAATGGGGCGGGCAAAACAACAACGATGAAAGTGCTGAGCGGACTGCTGCATCCTTCAGGCGGTGAGGTGACGGTGGGCGGTTTTGTTCCTTTTCAACATAAGAAGGAATTTAAGAAGCAGATTTCTTTGGTCATGGGGCAAAAAAGCCAGCTGATCTGGGATCTTCCCGCCGCAGAAACGTTTCTGGTGAATAAAGTGATTTACGAAATTCCCGATCAAGCCTATGAAGAAACATTGTCGGATCTGGTACAGCTCCTGCAGCTGGAAGAAGTGATCCGAAAGCCGGTGAGACAGCTGTCGCTCGGAGAACGAATGAAGTGCGAACTGGCCGCAGCGCTGCTGCACAGGCCCAGAATCGTATTTCTCGATGAGCCGACGATTGGGCTTGACGTCAATATGCAGGAAGTGATGCGGCGGTTCATTCAGGACTACAACCGCAAATACAAAGCGACCATTCTGCTCACGAGTCATTACATGGCTGATGTTACGGCGCTATGCGAACGGGTGCTGGTCATTGGCAAAGGCCGGCTTCTATACGATGGAGCGATCAGCCAATTGATAGACAAGTATGCGCCTAATAAGCGCATTCGTCTTCAATTGGCTGAACGCACGCAGGAGCATGAACTTGCGGATGCTATTCACGGGATGGGAACGTTAGTGCATTTTGCATTTCCACATGTCGATGTGGATGTGCCCAGAGAGCAGGTGTCCGAGCTTTCGGCAAGGCTGCTATCCAAGCTCAGCGTACTCGATTTGACGATCGAAGATCCATCCATGGAATCGGTGATCGCCCAAGCCTTTGAGGCGAAGACCGAAGGGGGAAGCGGCGGCTCATGAAGGGAATGGCTCTATTTTGGCAAAAGTACCGTATGCTGCTGCGGGTTGAATGGGCGGTTATGTTTGCATACCGAAGCGAATCGCTGATCTGGATGGTTGGCGCCTTTATTCAGCCGCTTGTTTCTATGGCCGTTTGGCTGTCGATCAGCAATAATCAGACTGTTGGCGGCTATGATGCGCATGATTATATGGTGTATTTTCTTGGTGTCCTTTTGGTTGATCGTTTGACAAGTACTTGGGACGTATGGGAGCTGGACACCAGCATTCAAGACGGATCGTTGTCAACGAAGCTCGTACGGCCTTTTCACCCCGTGCACTGGAGCATCTCTCAAAACCTTGTGTATAAGCTGTTTTTCGCTTTTATATTACTACCGGCGTGGGCGATAGCGGGAGCTTTGTTCCCGATGCTAAGGCTGAATATTTCCTTGGAAATAATCGTGCTTTTCTTCTGCGCCATTGTCTTTTCATCTACCATCCGGTTCCTGATCGGTTTCCAGTTCGGCTTGTTGGCCTTTTGGACGAATCGGGCGACGGCCATTTACAGCCTTTACGAGGGTATTCATCTGTTTCTTGCAGGCCGGATTGCGCCATTAAGCATGTTTCCCTCCTGGGTTGAAAAAGTTGCGGCATGGCTGCCTTTCTATGGAACCGTTGGTTTTCCGGTAGAGCTCTTAGTGGGCAAAATCGAGATAGGTTCGCCCGCAATTCTATACAATTTCGCGATCCAATTCGCATGGCTGATCATTCTGCTCGTAACGTTTCGTTTGCTGTGGAAGAAAGGGATTAAGAAATATGGGGCTGTTGGCGGATGAGAAAGGGGAGTGCAGCCTTCGATGAAATACGCGCAATTGCTTCGAGAGTTTATGCGTGCTTGCATCGTTGAAGAGTTCGAGTATCGCGCTAATTTTGCGGCCAATGTATTGTCGACGGTGTTCTGGCTGGCGATGGCGATACTGACGGTGCAATTGTACTTTTACCGGACAGAAGAGATTGGCGGTTGGGACTTCGACGAAGTGCTTGTGCTATTAGGCATATTCAATGCGGTGCATGGGTTTATTGAATTTGTTTTACAGCCTAATATGTCGCGTCTCGTTAATCATATCCGCAAAGGGACTTTGGATTTCGTATTGACGAAGCCCGTAGATAGCCAGTTTTATATTAGCTTCAGACATCTTGTTTTCTGGCGGTTGTCGGACGTTGTACTCGGACTTGCGTTGGTTGCCTACGCGCTATGGCAGCTTGAAGCTATTCCTAGCTTGCTGATGCTTATCGAGTTCGCGATTGTTTTTGTGGCATCGCTTGCGGTGGTTTATTCGCTTTGGATGGGGATGATGATGTTTTCCTTCTGGGCTGTAAAGGTAGACAATTTGTCTTATTTATTCAGCTCTTTTTTTGAGACGGCACGTTTTCCGGTTTCGGTGTACAAAGGATTTCTACGTTTCACTTTAACGTATATATTTCCTATAGCTTTCATCACAACCTTCCCTGCTTCCGCTCTCATTGGACGTATCAGTGGCTGGCAGGTTGCTTGGAGTGTGGGGATTGCGCTCGTTTGTTTGGCTTTGACACGTGTTTTATGGAAATTTGCGCTGCGTCATTATACGAGTGCAAGCAGCTGAAAATTGTCTGCGAACAAGGACTTCTCTCCGGTTGGGGATGAGGTCCTTTTTTGCTGCTCAACTGACCTTATATACATAATTTTGTGACCATCAGGGAAAACTTTCCTTGAGCAGGCCCGATTTTAATATGAATGTGGTGGTGGTGACAATGCGAATAACGTGGACCAAGACACTGCATCAACTATTCAATCGTGACAAAATGCCAACGGCACAATCTCAAGAGCAGAAACAGCCCTTTACGCAAATAAGCATTTCCGGCGACAGCACATTAAACATCGAGCAAATCCAACTAACCTTTGGCAAGAGTGCCGATCTCAAAACCGGTGAACTCTACTTAGCTCTAGAAACGGATTGCAAAATAGGCTTTGCCTTCCTGGAGCAGATGGTAAACAAAACAATGTTTCAGGATATGATGAACGGTTTAACGGTAAAATCGACTGAACTCCTGCTAGGCATGGAAACGGGGTTCTATGAATTACCTGATTTGATGAAGAACATGCTTCTGACGTATGGAGAAGTCCAAACGATCAGCGACTATCAAGAAGTGTGCTATCGGATTTTGTCAGGGGAAACTGTCATCTTTGTCGAAGGTTATACACAGGTACTCTCCGTGAATATATCTGCGGAAGATCAGCGATCCGTGGAGGAACCGTCTACGCAATCCGTTGTGAGAGGTCCCCGCGATGGATTTACGGAATCGATAGGTACGAACATTTCGCTCATCCGAAAGCGTATCAAAAGCCCGAATTTATGGCTGGAAAGTATGACAATCGGCAGAGTTACGCAAACAACAGTGGCGATCATGTTCATTCACGGCATTGCGAACGACAAAATTGTAGACGAGGTGCGGCAGCGGCTGGCACGCATTGATATTGACGGCATTCTGGAAAGCGGCAACATCGAGGAGCTCATTCAGGATGAAACCTTCACACCGTTCCCGACCGTGTACAATACCGAGCGGCCCGATGTGATTGCGGCTGGCCTTCTGGAGGGGCGCATCGCCATATTGATGGATGGAACGCCTTTCGTGCTGGAGGCTCCTGTGTTCTTTACACAGTTTTTTCAATCGGCGGAGGACTATTATCAACGTGCTGAATTTGCGACGCTTCTACGCATGCTGCGGTATATGTGTTTTTTTATCTCATTGATGGCACCTTCCTTCTATATTGCGATGACGACGTTTCACCAAGAGCTCGTGCCCAGCTCATTGCTGTTCAACTTAGCCGCACAGCGGGAAGGCATTCCTTTTCCAGCTTTTGTGGAAGCGCTGTTGATGGAAGTGACTTTTGAGATTTTGCGCGAAGCCGGGGTGCGGCTTCCTAAGACGGTAGGTCAAGCCGTATCTATCGTAGGAGCGTTAGTGATCGGGCAAGGAGCTGTGGATGCAGGGCTGGTATCGCCGGCAATGGTTATTGTTGTGGCGATTACAGCGATCGCGAACTTTGTCATTCCGGCTTTTAGTATGGGAATCCCCGTGCGAATCATCCGTTTTATTTTGATGATATTTGCAGCTACCTTTGGCCTGTTCGGTATTACGGTTGGCTTAATCGCAATGGTTCAGCATCTCTGTTCCCTGCGTTCATTTGGAGTTCCGTACATGTCTCCCATGGCGCCGTTCGTGTTGGCCGATCAGAAGGATACCATCCTCAAATTTCCGCAATGGGGCTTGTTCTCCAGACCTCGATTTATTAGCCAAACGAATGTGATTCGCGAAAACAATGCCCCGACGAGTAAACCAAGACCAGAATAAAGGGGGGATCTGCCAATGAAAAGATTAGTTCGTATGCTGTGTACGCTAAGCTTACTTGGCACTGTGCTCTCCGGATGTTGGGACCGGCATGAATTGAACGATTTGGCCATTACGGTTGGCGTAGGTTTCGATAAAAGCGGAGACGAGTACTTAGTTACTGCGCAAATCGTAAACCCCAATGAGGTAGCTTCGAAAAAAGGGGCAGGCTACAGTACGCCCATCACGACCCTTTCAGCGAAGGGAATTTCAACGTTGGAAGCAGCAAGGAAATTGACGACTTCAGCTCCCCGTAAATTGTTTGCTTCCCATCTGCGCATTATCGTCATTGGGGAGGAGCTGGCCCGCGAAGGGGTGGCCAAAGTCTTGGATGGCATTACCAGAGACCATGAAATCCGGTCCGATTTCTACATCATCGTTGCCAGAGGTACGACTGCCTCCAAAGTGCTGCAAGTGTTAACGCCGATCGAAAGAATTCCAGCCAACAAAATGTTCAAAACGCTGGAAACTTCAGAAAAGGCGTGGGCCCCGACGGTCAGCGTTCGCATCGATCAGTTTATAAGCAATCTTAGCAAACCGACAACGGAGGCGGTATTAACCGGCATTCGAATCAAGGGCGATCCAGAGGCGGGGAATTCGAAGTCGTCCTTAGCGGAGACGGAACCCATCACCAATTTGCAGTATACCGGGTTAGCTCTATTTAAACAGGACAAACTGATCGATTGGCTGAACCAGGACGAAAGCAAGGGCTATAACTATATTATGGGCAATGTCAAAAGCACGATGGGGCATCTCGAATGTCCCAAAGGCGGAACGTTAACCGTAGAAATTATCCGTTCGAAAACCAAAGCCAAAGGGCAAGTAATAAACGGCAAGCCGTCAATCAACATTCACGTCATGATGGAGGAAAATATAAGCGAAGTTCAATGTAAAATCGATTTGCTCGACCCGGACACGATACATGAGATCGAGAAAATCGCCTCTAACTCCCTGCAAAAAGTCATGACTTCTTCCATTAACAAAGCCAAAGAGAATAAAGCGGATATATTCGGCTTCGGTGAGCTCATTGAGGATGCGTCCCCCAAGACGTGGGAGCAAATAAAGCAGGATTGGCCCAATGAATTCACCGAGCTGCAAGTCAATATCTCTATCGATTTGCATATTCGCCGCCTAGGTACAACGAATAACTCCATTATATTGCGCCCTAAGGAGGAGTGATAACATGTGGATCTTCATCTCGATTGTCATCATGGTCGTTCTCACGTGTTTGCTGGAACTCCCGGACCTGCTGAGCAAACAGCTCGCTGCAGAAATCTGGGTATTTGCTTCCCTCTTATTCATAGGAGCATTGTTTTGCATTTTGCATTTTGAGAGGGTGGCGCTTCCGAATCCGCTGGACTGGATTACCTATGTGTATCATCCGGTCAGTCAGTTTGTTTTTGGCATTCTAAAATTGAGGTGAATCGAATGATTGAGAAGGGAAGGATCGGCGTCCATCAGTTTACGATTTTGACCATTTTGTTTACAATTGGCAGTTCGATTCTCATCGCACCTTCGGGGCTTGCCTATGATGCTAAGGAGGATGCTTGGGTTGCAGCTATTTTAGGACTCTTATTCGGCTTGCTGCTTGTCATTTTGTATCTAGCTATTGGTCGGCGTTTTCCCCAGAAAACGTTGGTAGCCTATTGCGAGGAGCTCATGGGAAAATGGTTCGGCAAAGCGATCGGCTTGCTCTATTTCTGCTTTTTCTTTCTGTTGGCCGCATTGGTGCTTCGTAATTTAGGCGATTTTATTTCAACCCAGGTCCTGGTGGATACACCGCTGCAGTTTACGCATATGTTCTTTCTGGCGATCGTCATTTTGGGTATTCGCAACGGGTTGGAAACTTTTACACGCACATCGGAAATTTTTCTACCTTGGGTGCTGACCTTTTTCTTCCTCATGTTTATCCTGCTTCCAACCCAAATGAAAACAAGCAATATGCTGCCGATACTCGGATATGGCCTCAAACCTGTTGTACGTGCGTCTATTCCTCTGATTGGAACGCCGTATATGGAACTTGTCGTCTTCTTAATGATTCTGCCATTCGTCAAGCAGACCCCGAAGCTGGGGAAGGCGTTTCTCACAGGGGTTTCCATTGGGGGCTGCTTGCTAATTGTCATTTCGCTTCTATCTATTCTTGTGCTGGGAGACGATTTAACCGCGATTCAAATGTATCCGAGCTTCTCATTAGCCCGAAGAATCTCGATCGGCAATTTCCTCGAACGTCTTGAGGTTGTGATGGCGGGGATCTGGTTCATTACCATTTACTTTAAGCTAACGCTCTGTCTGTACGCGTCTGCTGTGGCATTAGGTGAAATTTTTAAATTGACAGAAATTCGCCAGTTATATGTTCCTCTGGGAATGAGCCTGCTCGTTCTTTCGATCATCGCTTACCCGGATGCGTCTTATTTCATTCAGTTTTCCTCTAAAATTTGGGTCTTTTTCTCCGGAACCTTCGGGCTCATCATCCCCTTGTTGCTGCTCCTCTCCGCTATTTTACGAAAAAAACTCAGTAGCCAATAAATGAAAAAAAGCAGCGGATTCCGCTGCTTGGGCCGTGCGTATTAACCTTTGTATTTTTGGAAAAAAGCTTTAAATACTTCCGGCGTATTGCCGCCAGTGCCGCCATTTTCAGGAACACCGCCAACGATACGGTCAACTTCTTTCCCGTCTTTGTAATAAACGAGGGTCGGTGTGGAGTCGATTTTATACTTTTCCCAACCATCTTTGAATTCTTCTAAATTGAATTGCTTCACATCAAGACCCAGTTCTTTTTCCATTGGAACAAGGACCGGAGTAGTGACTTTACAGTGAGGGCAGGTGGATGCGTAGTAATATTGGAAAAAAGTTTCTTTGTTCTTCAGCCTTTGATCGAGGTCTTTAGGCAGAATCAGATTTTGATAGTTCGGGTCATTCAACTGCTTCACCGTTTCGGGATTGAGCTTGGATGCTGCAACGCCGTAAGGATTGCCAGCGTTCGCTTTATCCGATGATTTGGTAGACTGCTGATTGACGAAATACAAACCCCCAAATAAAATAACGACAATGCCTAGATAAATAAGCAGTTTCTTCATTTCATGCACCTCATCTTATGTTGGTTACTTACTACTATTTTCGATAAAAAGTATAGCATATCCTTTTGGTATTTTGAAAATAATTGGCTGTTTCGTGACAGTTCAGCTATAATAGCGATGATAAAAGAGGAAAGAGAAGTAGATCAGATGACGAAGCAGCTGCCTCCCTTGTTTAGGGATAAAATGATGGATTTATTAGGGGAAGAAGAATTTGAGCTCTTTCTGTCCTCTTATGACCAAGCGAGATCTTACGGTTTAAGAGTGAATACGGGCAAAATCGCGAAAGCTGACTTTTTGGAAAAAAGCCCTTTTGCGCTTGAGCCTGTGCCATGGACTTCAGAAGGGTTTTATTATGAAGAAGGAGATCGTCCTGGCAAACATCCTTATTATCATGCAGGACTTTATTATATTCAAGAGCCCAGCGCGATGGCGCCGGCGGAGCTGCTGCAGGTTCAGCCGGGTGAAAAGGTGCTCGATCTGTGTGCGGCTCCGGGGGGCAAGTCTACCCAGATTGCCGCGAAGCTCCAAGGCGAAGGCGTTCTTGTCGTGAATGATAACCATTCGGACCGGGTGAAGGCGTTGGTCAAAAACTTAGAGCTCTTCGGCGTTCGGAACGCAGTCGTGTTGAACGAGCGGCCGGAACGGATGTTAAACGCATTTCAGGGTTATTTCGATAAAATATTAATAGATGCCCCTTGCTCAGGGGAAGGGATGTTCCGTAAGGAAGAAGATATGATGCAGCAGTGGGAGCGCCATACGGTGCAGGAATTTGCCGGGATGCAGAGGGAACTGCTTGGGCAAGCGGCTCAAATGCTTGCGCCCGGCGGCACGATCGTGTATTCCACTTGTACGTTCTCGCCGGAAGAAAATGAGGCCCAGATTGCGGAGTTTTTGGACAAGCATCCCGCGTTTGAAGTGGTGCCGGTTATACGGTTTGAAGCTGGACATCCGGATTGGCTGCGTGAGCCGTGGTGTGAGGAGGAGTTTTCGCCTCGTGCCCGTGAGGCGGTTGCCGGTACTGCGCGCCTTTGGCCGCATCGTTTGCGCGGTGAGGGGCATTATGTGGCTGTGCTTCGGAGGGGTGAGGGGAAGGATGAAGGGCAGGATGCTGTGGATGATGCGAGGCTGGTTGCCGGGAATGATGGAAGGCAGGCTGCCGACTTTGTGTCGGCATCGGGGGCGGGGGCGCGCAGCGGTCGCGAGGTGCTGCGTGGAAAGGGCCGCGCGGGAAGCGATTCCCGCGTGAGCTTAGAGCCGCTGCAGGCGTTCGAGGACGAGCTGCTGCGCAGCGAGCCCTTCGCCGACTTGCGGCTTGTATGCTACGGCGAGCACGCCTATGCGTCGCCGGCGAACTTGCCTGAACTGCACGGACTGAAAGTCGTGCGGCCAGGCTGGTACATCGGCGCGCTGCACCGCGGCCGATTCGAGCCGTCCCATGCGCTAGCCATGGGACTGCGCATGCGCGAAGCCAAGCGAGCGCTGAGCTTGGCTTCGAGCGACGAGCGAGCCCTTCGGTACTTGAAGGGCGAGACGCTCGAAGTCGCGGAGAGCGAGATTATCCGCGACCCGGAAGTGACCAAGGCAGCCAAAGGCTACTGCCTTGTCTGCATTGATGAGCATCCCGTCGGCTGGGGCAAGTGGCTGGACGGGATGCTGAAGAACGAATACCCGCCCGGCTGGAGGTGGACCTAAGCGGTCATGAAACAAACACAACGGCTCGATAAAATACTCGCCCATGTAGGCGTCGGCACGCGCTCTGAACTCAAGCGCCTTGCTAAGGAAGGCGCGATTTATGTCAACGGCGTGAAGGTCAAGGACAGCGGGATGCAAGTCAATCCCGACAAGGATATCATTCAGGTAAACGGCGAAACGGTGCATTACCGGGAGTTCGTCTACCTGATGATGAACAAGCCGCAAGGCGTTGTTTCTGCTACGGAAGATAATCGCGATCGGACCGTGGTTGATCTTTTGGATGCGGCTTATGCGCCATTTGAAGTCTTCCCTGTCGGCCGATTGGACAAGGATACGGAAGGATTTCTTTTGCTTACTAATGATGGGAAGCTGGCCCATAATCTGCTCTCTCCCCGCAAGCACGTCCCAAAGACCTACTTTGCTAAAGTAGAGTGGGAGGTTACAGAGGCGGATATCGAAGCATTTTCGCAAGGTGTCACCTTGGACGATGGCTATGAAACGCTTCCGGGCATATTGAAAATTGTGAGTACCGGTAACGAAGCTAGTGGCGTGCTCTCCGAAATCGAGTTAACGATTATGGAAGGCAAGTTTCATCAAGTAAAACGGATGTTCCAAGCGGTAGGTAAGAAAGTCGCGTACTTAAAACGAATTTCCATGGGTCCGCTTGCGTTGGATCCGAATCTGGCATTAGGTCAAGTGAGAGAATTGACGGCTGAAGAACTGACTGCTCTGCAAAATGCTCACGAAGCTCAAAATTAGAGATTTACAAAACTACTAGTATATGGTATTTTTGAAATAATAATAATAGCTTTGTGCGGAAGAACCGCCCATGTCATCGTTGAGTTTCCTACATCGCGATGGCAGGGCGGTTTTTTTGTGGAGAAAAGGGGTTCTGTATGAAAGGAAAATTATCTGTTTTTGGAATTGCAATGCTTTGTGTGGCATCCATTGGCTATGATGTGATGGATTCTTCTGCGCAGAGTCCGATTAGTTTCAAAGATACGACTGAGCATTGGGCGGAGCCGTCCATTTTAACGGCTGTTGAAAAGAAATACGTCGATGGCTATGAAGATGGAACATTTAAGCCTGACTTGCCGATCAGCCGTGCTGAATTTATCAAAATGGTGGCGCTCGCTACGGGGGAAAAAGTCAATCAAGCGGGAGGAGATGGATGGTTTCAGCCCTATGTGGATCGGTTGAAATCGCTCGAAATTATCCCTGCCGAGTTTCCCGAGCGATACAATGAACCGCTGCAGAGATACGAGATGTCTATTTTGAGTGTGCGAAGTGTTGATAAGACTTTGAAAGGGACTATGGTTGATTCTACGAAACAGGGATTGATTCATGGGGTAAGCAGGACTGATTTGGACGTGTATGGGACTAGCACGCGTGCCCAGGCGATTACGATCATAGAGCGGATTCTTGCTGCTAGGAATGGGGAAATACTGCCGATCGATAAGTATGCGGCGAGTGCGGCGGAGATTGCTGCTACTGGGAGTAATGTGGGGACGATGTTGGGTTTGAAGGCTTTAGCAATTGGGCAAACATGGGAGTATAGTAAAGGGGTTTCGGCTACATTGAATCAGTTAATTATTGTAGATCCAAATGATTCAGCTGATCCTTATTTACCCATCATTGATATGCGTACGTGGTATAGTGGCTTAGACAAAAGGAAAACATTCATTGTTCTTGCTCGTTTTACTATGGAAATTAAACAAGAAGGTATCAATCCAGAAGTAACTTTTTTTGCTTCTCAAAATTTTAGTTTGTTGGATACTAAGAAAACTTTATTAGCTGTGGATGATCAACAATTCAGCAGAGTAATTCGTTTTGATAAAGCCATGGTTGTTTCGGGATACGTTGCTTATGTAGCAAGTAGCCACTATGTTCAGCATGACGTGATAACGCAAAAGGAAAATATTAAAAACACAGATTTAATATCTTTTAATGTTTTTGGAAGACATGTTCAATTTGCAAGCGGATCAAATAATCCGATAGCTTCTCTGAAATAAATCTTCTCTTTCCTGAAACCGAGAAAATAAGGCTAGGAGGTGCATTTAGGTCTGAATTACTTGAAGTACTTAATTAATCGATTGTTGCTTTTTTTATTACTTATTGAGCTAGTGTTGCCCCTGGCTCCGGACATTGCTCAAGCTGCATCTTCTAGAAAACTCTATTTTAATTTTGAACAAGGTACATTTGTCGACACTGCTGTCCCAGTACAATTTTCTGCTTCCTTGACCAAGTCTGTTTTTAATAAAGATCTGAGTGAATTCATTTCAGGGAATATCACATCCATTAGTGGTGTCTATAATGGTGTAAGTATTTCGGGACTTTTTTTCAATGGAACTACAATCACTGTCCCTAGTTTAAATGGGGATAAAATTAAAGTTTACGGAAAATCTGAAACAAATCCTATGCACCAGATATATAGGCAACCATTGGGACAAGTTTGGGAGCATAAAGGTAGTAAAACAATTCCTGTTCAATTTAATGGTGTATACGGTAGCCCAAAATCACTGTATCCTGGATTAATACCTGTAATAGGAAAAAAACGTTATACCAGTACAGATTTTGACTATTCTAACCCTAATACATACGGAGCAGATTTAAGGTACACCTACCTTTCACACTTATATAATATAAGCGGTATAAGTTATGAAAAAGCACCAGATTACAACAAAGAGGGGTTTGCAGTTACTACAGCATATGAAGTGCCGAGACCTAATAATTGGTATTTAGTAAGTGCTGATGCTCAGATTAGTGGTGCTGGAGCTAATATCACAGACGGAGATAAATTATTACAAGACTCAATAGAAATTTATGATGCTGATGTTTATGAAGAAGGTTATGGTGCAGAGCCGTTTTCTTTTGGTAAAGGGAGTGGTTTAGGGTTCGGAATGATTCGAACTAGAATGTTATTGGATGATTCGTACCCCCTTCAATTCACAGATAGACCTGACTCAGATAATTCTGGCGGATTATTACGTGATTATGCAATGTTTGCCATTGGTCTATGGAGAGGAGATACATACAAATACCAAATGTCTATCGAAGTCACCTACACCCCGCCAAACAAACCCGATCTAGCGGCACTATCCATTGATGCCGGTAATTGTGTCCCCATGGGTTCCAGCACAAACCTCACCATCAAGTTCAAAAACACCGGTACTGCCATCCCTAGCGGTACTTCCTTCCAAGTAACCCTGGCCGCTGACGGCAAAGTATTCAAGAGTTTTACCTATACGGCAGGACTGCCGCCAGGAGAAACGAAAACTGAGACAACCTCCTATACGTTCAACAGTATGAAAAACATCACGCTAACCGTCGATGCCAATGACGATATCTCAGAATCGACGACCTCGAATAATGTATTTTCTCAAATTATTAATCCACAAACGAGCTGCGCGCCTACAGGCGGCAAATACTCCGGCAAAACTTCTGCCGACAAAGCTTCCATCCCATGGAGAGATTCCAACATTATCAAGGCAGATTGGACAATCTCTTCCGGCTGTACGCCTGTTAGAGGACGTTTCATTCTTTCTCAGACGACTGGAGAATATGTTCAATATGGCTGGAGCACGCTCAGCAGTGCCTCAACGAGCGATATGTCTATTTTTTCTTACGGCATGATGGGCTTCATCGGTTATCCCGGAAACATGCAAAGCGGTCAAATAGATATTTCATACAAGCTTGAGGATAGCTGTGGAGGGACTTCTTATTTTTATGAGGGAAAGTTTACGCTGGGTCCGAAGCCTCCCAATAGGCCGCCCCAGTTCGAAATCGGATGGTTTCCAGACAGTGATTACACTAGTCGTACGCCTATCACTGACGCTGTTCTCGGCGATAAAGTAAACGTGAGGCTGCTGCCTGAAATGTCACCATATCATTATGATCCTGACGATGATGTTGTAACTTTCGAATGGTTGTTTTCGGACAGTTCAAGTTCTTGGATCAAAAGCTTTCCTTCCTTGGGCTATTCCAAAGGAGAAGATAAACTGACAGAGCTAACGCCATCAATAGCCGCTGAACACAAGATTTCGGCAAAAATGTGTGATGATAAAGGGAGCTGCACACAGAGGGATGCCACCATAACCATTACTCGTCCTGAACCTGATCCTTGTATAAATGTCCCCAACCGTGTCGTGCAAAATCGTCCTTTGGCCGCTAACGCAATCAATGGAGCATGCAGCCGAGCAGCCAAGAACCGGACCATCTCAGAGTATTTTTGGACGAATAAGCTGCCAGTCTACCCCCATATCGGTATTGAAACGGTCACGCTCGAAGTTAAAGATAATTATGGCGTACGAAGTCTGCCGGAAAATAAGGCGATCAAAAATCTGAATGTTGTCGAGGATAAGCCGCCCGTTGCCGGGATTAACCTTCCGCTTATTACGGTTCGCGGTGACGTTCCTTTTAGAGACATTTCGTACAGCCCGGACGGAGATATCCTTGTAGAGACTGGGATTACCTATGTGTACGACAGTAATAACGACGGATTATTTAATGATCATATGCCGCTTCATATACCTATCACTGTTGGCGGATCTGCACGGCTTCCTGCTGCCAAGGTGGGTAACTATAAGCTAACGGTTACAACAAAAGAAGATTGGGGATTAACAGATACCAATTCCTTTGTCATTGATATCAAAAATGATTCTCCCGAGGCCGCATTTACGGTTACGAGCGCAAATCCAGAACCTCCAATTTTTCAAACGGTAACTGAGAATGAAATGTTCATGGCCTTTGGCGCACAGTGGGAAGGTTCAACACTTACAAACACAAATTTGCATAAAACAAAGGATCTCGGACTAACCTTTAACCCTGTAACTAAAGGATTTACTTCTCACTACGCAAAAGCGCCATACAAGGCTCCCGCAAGTGCTTTGATTTTCACCAACGCTGTAACGACTTTGGGACTTGACGTAGGAAGCAATTACAGTATTCCAACCCTATACGGCACTCAGTACTTAGGCAATAAAAGCGGAGTGGCTGTTCGCGGTACTATTCCATATTCCGTGCAAATGGCCAATTCGCAAGGAGTACCTTACGGGCAACCTTCGACTACCCAGCTTAGCGGGGATAACTCTGCACCAACGGCAAACCATACTAGCAATTTCTTAACCTATGACGCTAAAGGGGGAAGTTATGGTCTATCCTGCAAATATTACTATGAAGCAAATTCAGATGTTAACGATACCTATCATTGGTGGTGCGATTATACGAGAAAAGATGCCTCTGGCCAAACTTCCTGGATAAAAAGCTTTGAAAATTACAGCAAATCGATTTCCAGTTTTTTCGCTCTTCCTACCCAGCCTAACCAAATTGCTAATGCTAACAATATGGAGATCAATGACGATGGCACAAAAATAAAAATACCGTATACGCTGTTAAATCCCAGTTACTGCTATTATTGCGGTGGCGGAGATCCTTCGCTATGGTATGACGTGGAAACAGGGCGGGAAGTGCCAGCCGCAACGATCACAAGACCGAGTTTAGATAGTGGCGCTATCTATGAGGACTCCGAAGTAGCCGTCTATGCGCATGAAGATTATGCGAGTACATACAGCAATTCCAACTATACAAACAGTAGCGGTAACTCAGCGGATAGAGGGACTTACACCAATTATCTTACTTCGTATAACAAAAAAACGGGGGTTACCAGGCGATTAGATGTCAGTATCGTCAATCGGAACGATAGCAGTCAATCCAGGTATGGAAGTGTGATAAATGGGGATGCTTGGGAACGCTCAACGAGTTCATTCGTACAAGTGAGGTGGGATGTTTCTGAAGATGGGTATGTGTATGTGGCAGACGGATTTAATAAGGTGATTGTCGCAGATAAATTTGCCACTAAGATAGCAGAATATACAACTGCCAACTTGCGTCCCAAAAACGAGAATAGTAATGAGCAAACGTTGTTCGAAAATAGAAAGTTTACGATATTAGCCTCTGGATTTGGAGCTGACGGTGAATATTACTTGCAGCTGCAGGAAAGATACCACAAGCTCAGAAGGTATAATTTTAAATGGGATTCTTGTGGCGGCTGTAGTTCCGGCAGTCGTGTATCCAGCTATGACGAAGATACGACCGGCTCTTTTAACAAATATTATTTATACACCATTAAAGGTGCAATGGCCAGTCCCAAAGTGTACGCTTCCTCGGAGGTTGGTCAAATTCTAAAAAAAGACACCGATATTGCCGATGCGGACTACTACTTTGACTTTATGCAAACGAGTATGAATACTAGCATAAGTGCACCTTCAGGCTTTATTTTCAGGGCGCAAAATAATAACAACATGTACAGAATGGAAATGACATCGAATCGGATTTCGTTCGTTAAAATAGTAAATGGGCATCGTTTCGAGCTGAAATCAAGCCCGATTAGTTTGCCTACGACGGATTTTGTAAACCTCAAAATTTCGGTTCGAGGGTCAAAAGTGAAAGTCCGATTAGGGCAGCTTCCTATCTTTGAAGCATCGGATTCCACTTTTGCTTCTGGGACCCACGGAGCATTCATTGGGAGTTTCGGCGCTCATTTTCGCAACGTTTTTGTTAAAATTCCAATCGTTGATAACACGGTAATCAGTGATACGGGGATTGCAGGAGAAGAATTAACTTACGAAATAACGTATGATGACCCCGAAAATGACCCGCATCTTAGTGCGCAAGACAAATGGAAGTATGAGCATACGAATGCTGCCAAATTTTTGGATGCTGGGGACGGACAAAGTGGATTATCTGTCTATCACGGCCAAGTGGTAAGAGGCGGCCCAGTGAAAACACTGGATAAAGTCGGTTTGTATAAGCTGACCTATACGGGTTCCGACGACCCGGCTCCACCAGGCTATGCGTTTCCTAACGGGACTTTTGCCAGTTACGTATCTGAGTCCGATCCCTATTCGAGAAATATATTGATTCATCGTAAACCGGTAAGCAGGATAAGCTGCACCCAAGATTTGTATTACAAGGTGAGATGCGATGATTCTATGAGCTATGACCCGGATCGATGGCTATCGTCTGATCATTATTCCACCGAGTCCACAGGGATTAACTATGCCGCTACAAAAGGGATACTTGACCGCAGATATGAATATATCCTACCGGACGGAACAACGGTATCGGGACTTATCGATCGGGTCAAAGAGATGGGGCTATACACTTTCAGGGTAGCTGTAAAAGATGAATACGGCGCATGGTCCGATTGGGCAGAGGCTTATATCTGGCTGCAGGCTCCGCCTGTCAATCATGCCCCTTTTGTCGATATTACGAATCCCGCCAGTGCTGACTTCAACAACCCATCCGGGGCGCAGGCATCAAATCCGCTGATCACGTGGAATGCAGTTGATTACGACGCGGATAGTTATATTGTGAAATCTGAAATCGATATTCAATATTACTATTATGATTCTTACAGCAACCCGCAGTATAGATGGGTAAGTCAGTTTTATCCTGCAATTATTACTTCAATTAGCAGCATCAAAAGCGACGGAGCGACAGTTGAATTAAGTTATACCGCTGCAATGTCGTTGCAGGATAACCGGATTTACAAGGTAAGGATTCGCGTGCAGGACGAAAAAGGGGCATGGTCCCAGTGGTCGGAGAAATATTTCATTAAAGGATATCCTCCTTCTGCTGTTTTGACTTTTCCAGACGGGACACGGTCAAATCCTACTCCGATTGCCAGTGGGATGCTAATACCTTCATGGAACCAAACGGACCAGGACGTGCCTACGGAATATAAATACTTCCAATATAGAATTCTTGATGAAAGCGGTGGTCAAGTTACCTACAATGATAATGGATATGGCAATAACGCCATCCGGGGAGGCAGTTACGCTCATGGATGCAGCTATGATAATAGTTCGGGTACGTGGCATAGTTGTAAGTACTATACTTCCAATAGTTCTTGGACGGCACATCCCATTGAGCAGTTTGGCTTGTCAGTAATCGCAGGAATGCCCGGCCCGTATCAGGTTCAGGTTCGTGTGAATGACGGAAAGTACTGGTCGGAATGGTCCAACTCAGGATGGTTCTTATTGAACAGACCTCCCTCTGCGACTATGAATGTACCGAATGGTACCCAGGCTGCGCCTACGATTTTCTCCGAACTTCGGCCCACGTTTCAATGGACACAAACGGACCCCGATCCCGGTACACGGTTCAGCTATTTTCAGCTTCAAATTACCAATGAAGCGAATGATGTGCTGGTACTGGACACTGGGCAATTTTACCAGGGAACTAACGCAACGCAAGGCAGTTGGCAAGCCGATCGCGATCTTCCTCCCGGTCAAAAACTTCGTGCCAGAGTCAGAGTATTGGATGGAACGGCTTGGTCTGACTATTCAGAGCAAACATGGTTTTACATCAATCGGCCTCCTGCGGCTGAATTTGATTGGACGCCAAAGCCGGTTTGGGAAGGCGATGTGATGCAAAGCGTCAATTCTTCATATGATCCTGATGGCGATACGCTTAGCTATGCATGGAAATTGGAACAACCCAATGGGATTGTGTTGTTATTTTACACAAAAGAGATCAAGCAAGAGTTTCCAGCTCCTGGCACATATAAGGTAACTCTTACGGTATCAGATGGCCTGCTATCAAGTTCAGTGGTTAAAATGATTGCAGCAGCTCCGCTGACGATTCGCTCTGATGTAACGTATACTGACAATTGGCTGCTTTTACACGAAAAAAGCGGTCACCAGACCGCCGCTGTACCGAAGGATTTCTACTCCGGGGAAATCTTCGTTGCAGTCTGTCGGAGCTCGCCGGCTCCTGTTGAGGAAGTTACAGCTTGGCTGGATACGACCGGCTTGGATGCTAAGCCGCTATATGTATCGGAACGTTTAACGGCGTCTGCAGGAGATTCTACGCTATTTGGCGGAGAAATTTTCGATGCCAGATTTCAATCATTTTCGGAGGGGCTGCCGCCAGGCTTGCAAACGATACATTTTCGGATCCGATATCGCAACGGGGTTGTAAAAACAGAAGATATCCCGGTCCATATCATCGGCAATGTCAATCAATCCGTCGGCGTTCATAGAGTTCAATAATAATAGGAATTAATTGAGGTCCTATGTTACAATTAGTCGAAAAAAGGCTAGGCATAAGGGAGAGAGAAACCTTGAACTATCGATTAATTGCATTGGATGTTGACGGAACACTGTTGAATGACGAGCATGAATTAACGCAGCAGACGATTGAAACGATTCAGGAAGTTCATGATCAAGGGTGCCATATCGTACTGTGTACCGGAAGAGCCCCTGGCAGTACGCTGCCGATCCTGGAACAGCTTGGTTTGGAAGGAACGATGATTACACATAATGGGGCGGCAACGGTTCATGCGGATGAACGCGGGCAATCTTTAATCCATGAGTTTTCTTTCACTATGCCGGAAATCGCTCCTATGCTCGACTATGTGAGAAGGGAAGGCATTCATTTCGACGTTAACACTTCCTTTAACATGTATATTGAACGTATTGGCGAATACGAAAAGGAAATGTACAAAAAGTTTCTGATCAGTCCCAAACTCGTGACGGATGTGTCTGAGCTGGATCTGCCGATTGTGAAGTTTACGCTGTTCAGTCAGCCGGAGATCCTCGACCGTGTTCAGCAAGAGTGGGAAGAACAGCAGCTGTACGGCCATTTGCGGATGATTCGCAGCGGTGATTTATTCATTGATGTGATGAGCGCCAAAGCGAATAAAGGAAATGCGCTTGAAGCTTTGGCAGCTTCATTAAAGATCGATCCGAGCGAAATTCTGGCCATCGGCAATTACTATAACGATTTGGAAATGATGGCATTCGCCGGGCTCGGTATTGCCGTAGACAATTCGCCAGACGGCGTGAAGGAAGCCGCGGATGCGGTGACGGCATCAAATAACGATGAGGGTGTGCATAAAGCCCTAGTCAAATATTGTTTATAATATTAAATTCCTATAAAATCCTCGTTTTTTGAGGATTTTTGTCGTTTTAGGGGTTCTTCCTCCTTCTTGGCTATGGTAGAATGAGGGAAATAAACTAGATGACGGTGGTGTAAATGATGGGGAGAGAGCAAACGTTTTTTCGTAAAAGGACAAAGATTGCAGGAGCTATTGCGAGTACGGCGATGATGGCCGTGCCGTTTATGGCTGTTCCTGCTGCAGCGAACACGGAAAATGAACCTCCGGTAATACATATTGAAAAAATCGAAACGATTGTTATTCCTGAAAACGGAACGAAATACATTGATATGGATGCTTTGAGAGCGCTATATGATACATTTGATTTGCATATTACCCAGAATGAAAATGAGATGTATATAGCAAGAGGCAGCGAGACTCCAGGTGTAGGAGGAATTTATGAAATCAAGGCTGGAGAAATCGGCAAAGCTACTTTTACCGTAAGCGGAATGAAATATCCAAAAAACGAAGTTGAGCCATTCCAGCCATTCACCGATAGTTTTGAAGTCGTTATCGTACCGAATACTGGCGATCCGGATTCCTATAAGTTTGATCTATCAAATGTGTTTACAGTCATGAGTCAAGTGCCTGCAGAGCTGCAAACCCGTGACAAAGTAAAGAGCTTGCTCAGCAATATAAGTCCTAAAACGGTCATCAACGATAACCCGATTGAGTATAATTTGGAAAATTCTGCGCCTTATCAGCTTGAGACCGATAAACGATTTCAAGGTGAAGTTGGGAAAAAAATCTCGAGCTATGATATTAATTTAAGTTTAAGAGATTATTTCGAGGATTCCGACAGAAGGTATGTCGAGGGTGAATTTTATGAATCCGATGACCTAGATGTTGTGTTCGTTGATAAAAATAACCCGCATATCCGAATAGAAGAAAAATATGACTACAGTAATGAATATGTAGCGGGCTATGAGCTAACTCCCTTAGTACCAGGCGATTTCGATTTGAACGTTCTTGTTGTCGATCACCATGGGGGCATGACTAGAGGTGTCATTCCTTTTCATATTGTCGTTAACATGCCGCCGCAATTAAAAACAGACAGTGTATTAGCCAAGCACTTCTCGCTTGATGGCGTGAATAATCCGGTCATGTATTTATCTAACGATGCTGAAATTGATCTTAGCGAAGTCTTTTATGATCCGGAAAACGCTGATCTTGCTTATAAAGTTGTTGTCGAAGGGTATGGTTCCCCAGGCACAGCGCTTAACACGATCTCACTTGGATCATCGCCAAAATTAACGTGGAATTCTTTCTCATTGCCGAACGGCGTAAAGAAAATAAAGGAATTCCAGGCGTATGAGAAAGGGAATGAGTCCAAACAAACCATATTGAATGTGAACATCGAACATGCCAATAATGACCCGTTCCCTGCTACCTTGGATATGTATAAATCAAATGCTTCGGGAACCAGCAGTTACCTGTTTAATTTCAAAAGCGATGTCGGTTTCGACGGATTTAATCTTACGAAGATTACAGAGGCAGATATACATAATAGCGATAATAATGCGGTTACAGCTTCCGTGTATCAAGATGTATACTTGAAATTTGAAGCAAAAGATTATACGCAGCAAAACTCAAAAATAAAAATTTATGGACACAAGACAGACGCTCCATCGATTCTGTACCAGGATGACTTTAACTTCAGGGTGATCTCAACGGAGGACACGAAATATCCCGATACCAATATTCCGGCTATTAGTCTTAGATCCTTGTATCCAAATTATAATTATGGCGGCTACTGGACAGGGCCTTACAATATTAGAGAAGCCGTTTCGGTCATACCGGAAGATTTTAACGATGAGTTGTTCTGGACTTATGAGACAAGTTCCTTGATGTCTATCCGGTTAGAGGATACTGTCCCGACACAAACTCAGATTTTATTTAAAATAGACCTGGATCAAGGCAAACGCGTTTACTACGTTCCTTATATACCTTATACGAAAAGGCTGCCGAACTAGGTGGCTATGGATAATCAAGAAGAAAAGCTTATTTCTCTTATCCAAGCAAACAAGTTTATGGAAGCAGAGTCGGAGCTGAAGCAGGCCATAAGCCGAAATTCACTGAATGCCCAGCTTTGGGTCTTGCTTGGTGAAACGCTCTTACTCCAAAACTACGGACAAGCAGCTAAGAAAGCATTTGATCGCGCTTGGCTGCTGGATCCGCAAGCGCAATGGGTCAATCACATTTATGAAGGCTTGCAGCATGTTCCTTCAGGCGAGCCGCGGCCGGATATAGATCAATTGCTGCAAGTTCCCAAGGTAACCGTTGCCGCGGCGATTCTGACTTACAATGAAGCAGCTAACATTGCCGCGTGCATTCAGGCTTTGCTAGACGCTGTAGATGAAATCATCGTGATAGATTCGTCAACGGATGAAACATCCAAGATCGCTATGCAGTTTCCAAAAGTAAAGGTTGTGAGGATTCAATGGGAGGATGACTTTGCAGCCGCCCGAAATAAGGGTCTTCACTACGTACAGTCGGATTGGGTGCTTTGGGTGGATGCGGATGAACGGCTTGTCCCCGAGGATGCAGCATCAGTGAGGGAAACGGCGGGCGTTTTCAACCATGTAACGGATGCCCCGATTCTCCATGCATGGCATTTGAATCAGGTAAACGGCAGCGTTCGGCACGATTTCTCACAAGTTCGCATGTTCCCGGCGCACAGAGGGCTCCGTTATTTTGGCCGAATTCATGAGCAGGTGGGCACTTCCAAAGGGATTTATCAGCATGATACGTACCGGCGTGCGGTAAAAATCAGGCTGAATCATACCGGTTATGAACCGACGGTCATGAGCAACAAAGGCAAGCTGGAAAGAAACCACCGCTTGCTTCAATTCATGATTCAGGAAGAGCCGGGCAATCCTGGACACTGGTTGTTTTTGGGCAGAGAGTCACTGGGATTAGGCTATGAAGAGCAAGCGTATTCTGCATTGCTTGAGGCTGAACGTTTAGGCTTGCAGACAAGCGCTTTTGGACGGATGCCGGAAGTTTACAGACTGCTCATACAGGTGATGCTGCAGCGCAAGAATTACCAGGAGGCGGAAGCCTATTGCCACAAAGCTATAGAAGCTCATCCTGAGTTTCCTGATGCGCATTATTTGCTTGCTCAAGTGCGTATTAGACAGGCTGATGAGCTTCTCCGGCTAGCAGAGTCGGGCATTAAGCAGGCAGTGACAAGTTTGCCGGCATACCGGGGAAATGTGAGTGCCGATTACCAGATCGGGGAGTGGAAGGCCGAAGCATCACTTGGCGAACTGGCAATGCGATCAGGCAAATTAGCCAGAGCGGAAAAGATTTTTGCCAAATACGCCAATCATACAGATGCAAGGCCAAGCATGCAAAAAAAACTCGCGGCTATAGAAGCCGAACGCCAACGCTTAAATCAACAAAGCAAATAAAAAAGACGGTTCCTCCTGCTCAATTGACGGAGGAACCGTCTTTTTGGCTTTTCTACTATCTTAAAGCACAAATGCACTAGTGATGATAACCAGCAAGATGAAAAGTACTAAGATCGCACCAACGTTATTATAACCAGCAGACATGTCAGAATCCCTCCCTTTTCAATCTATACGATAGAATATGAAAGGAGGGACAGATGTGTATGGACGTTTATCCTGCTTTACTCATATTTTGGTCGAAATTGGGACAATCTACAGAAGAGTGATTAGATCTGTAGAGGAGGCGAAGAAAGTCGTGGCCGATATGATGCTTAGACCCGACCTGAAAACAGCAGGCGGAGAAGTCTGCGATATTATGTATAATGGGGAGTTTGTCGGTACGTTAACGCTAGTCTACAGGGAATCGGATCGACTTAAAGGCTCGATTCATCTGGAGCGTCAGTCCATAACGAAGGTGGACAAGAATCAGGTATACGCATTCACCCAGTCGTATGTTCAGAATGTGCTTGCTGCCTTAAATATTAAGGCGTGCGAGGTAGGCGTAAGCTACAGCGATTATGACTATGTCATTGCCACGAATGAGGCCATCGACCAGACAATTGTTGAAGCGGATTCACGATCAACCAACTATTATTTGGACGATGATGATGCCGACTATGAATGGGTGAATGACGATGCAACCCGATTCGACGATATCGACGCTGCAACCGGACCGGAAAGCTTGGATATGATTGAGCAGCGCAGGCAGCAACTGGGATATGAGCTTGTCAATGTGGGCGAGTATAGAAACCGTGTGGAATACCATGTGTACGACAAGGAGTCGGAATTGGTTGCCGAAGTGATCACACATATTTATGGATCTGATGTTGTCGGAGAAGTCATCTGGCAATTCGATCCCTTTGATGAGGAAATGGACTCGGTAACGGAGCTGGTTGTGGCTGATTTTGATGAGGATGAAACGGATACATTTATTTTCAATATGATGTATGATGGCGAAACTATTGATACGGTGGAACTAACGCATATTGATTTGTTGGATCTGGTGACGGATATGAAGGAGGAATCGCAAAGACCACCCGAGCGGGAGGATTACTCGATTATTTTGGCAAGGGACGATGGAGACACGCTGACGTATGAAATTTACCAGCAGTCATATGGCGGTTTGCCCATTGGGACGGCGACGGTGGATATCAGTTCCCGTCAGCTAACCGGCTTCATAGACTTCCGGGAACCAGGGGATTCGGATGATCGGGAGCTGATTGCGGCCTTGCTGCTGGAGGAGTTGGATAAGGAAAAAGACTACGAAACCTTCAATGTGTCTATGTTGTACCGGAATAAGCTGATCGATGAAATTTGGTTTGAAACGGATCAGATTCATTAACCGTCAATGAATGATAAAAAGGCATGAACTCCCAACAAATGAGAGCCATGCCTTTTTACGTTAAATTGGAAGGGTATTAGAATTAGAACGTGTTGGAAACAGTGATTTGATCCAAGGAAAGACGGCCTGAAGGACGCGCAGGTGTTGCTGCCAAACCAACGCTGATCAGCATAACCGGCACATAACGCGCTGGAACGTTGAAAGCTTCAACAAATTTGGCCGCATCGTAACCACCCATTGGGCAAGTGTCGTAGCCCATCGCTTTTGCAGCAACCATCAACTGCATTGCAGCAAGGGAAGCATTCGTAAGCGCTTGGTCGCGCGCGACTTGCGGATATTGATAGGCGCCATTGATTTGAGCGACGAGGTTGTCTTTCACTTCTTTCGGCATGAAACCAGCTTCTACCGCAGGACCGAAAACAAGTTCAGCATTTTTGTTCGCTTCAAGATCACCCAGAACGGCGATAACGACAGAACTTTCGATGATTTGCTTTTGACCGTAGGCGATTGGAAGCAATTTTTCTTTTTGCGCAGGATCGTCAATCACAAGAAGCTTCCAGTGTTGAAGATTCCATGCGGATGGTGCTTGCGAAGTAGAAGTTAATAATTGCTCAAGATCGGCTTTAGGCATTTTGTGCCCAGTTTGGTATTGCTTCACGGAACGACGGTCTTCCAAAACTTTCAAAACATCGGTTTGTACTTGTGTGCTCATGTAATTTCCCTCCAAAGGATTTGAATTGATTCTTTTTAGTGTGTTTTCTTAGGCTCCAAAGAATTCTGTAAAATGATTGAAAAAAAGAGTTGGAACTGTAAACTAATCAATAACAATTTACTGTAATCATAAATGTTATAGTTGAACCTGTCAAGGGGTCTTTCGTGATGTCGGAAAATGTTGGATAATGATAGCAGGAAAGGGGATGTCCCTCTTGAAAATGACCCAAAAAGAGCTGAGCCATCTTATTTTTTTGTCAGAAGTTGTTCTAACCGGCAAGAAGAAGAGCCTCATGGATGAAACGCTGCAATGCCTTCTTTATATTGTCAAATCGGTGGAAGAGGTAGAACTTCCCGACACGGTTGTCGACCAGATCGCATGTTTAATGGCCATGATTGAATCGGATTTACGCGATGAGAATGAGCGGATGCAGGAAATCAGGGGTCACTTGGATTGGGTGCAAAAAAGAAAGAGGACTCATCCGGAGGAAGATATTAGATAGATTGTGAGAAATGGCACCTCATGATATAATGTAGAGTACTGTTTTTTCTAAGATTAAGAGGTGATAGATATGAGCTATGAAATCCCAAGAGATGTACAAATGTTGGGGCGCGACATCACAGAGAACCAATTAAAATATCATCACAAATCCGTTTTGATTTCCAAGGAATTTACGTTTGACAGTGCGCATCATTTGCATTGTTATGAGGGAAAATGTAAAAATCTGCACGGCCACACATACAAGCTGCAAGTCATTATGCGCGGCAAAGTAGACAGCCGGGGGATCGCGATAGATTTTGGAGATATTAAACGCATTGCGAAGGAACGCGTCATTGATCGTTTGGATCATAAATATTTGAATGACGTGCTGCCGCCTATGAATACAACGGCTGAGAATATGATTGTTTGGATGTATGAGGAAATTCATCAGGCTCTGCTGGATGAGAAGCTGCATCCTGCGATTCAGCTGGAAGAAATCCGGCTGTGGGAGACCCCGACCTCTTACGCGGCCATTACCCGCTCGATGATGGAGGAGGAAGAGTAATGCGAGATATCCGCATTCCGATGGTCGAGATCTTCGAGACGGTTGAAGGCGAAGGAACCCGTGCCGGGTTCCCTACGGTCTTCGTCCGTCTTTTTGGTTGCAACCTGCGCTGTACCTGGTGCGACACCAAGTACAGCTACCCGCCCGCGGAAGCGGAGAACGTCATGACCATTGCTGAAATTATCAGCAAAGTCACAACGTTCCGCTCCCGGCATATTTGTTTGACCGGCGGCGAGCCGCTCCTGTACGGCGAGAAGTCGCTTGCGCTGGTCGAAGCGCTCGCCGAGCTGGAGCAGGTCGACGACCTGCACATCGAGACGAACGGCGCGATCGACCTAGCGATGTTTGTAGAGCGTGTGTCCTCGCCGAAGGTGCGATACATTATGGACTTCAAGCTGCCGGACTCCGGTGAGATGGAGCAGATGATTGTCAGCAACCTCAGCCTGCTGCGCGAGCAGGATGAGCTGAAGTTCGTCATCGGCAGCGAACACGATTTCCGCACAGCGGTGGACGTGCTGGAGCGGCATCCGACGAAGGCGCTGCCGATGTTCAGCCCGGTGTGGGAAACGATGCCGCCGCATAAGCTCGTCCAGCTGATGCTGGAAGCGGGGCTTTCCAAAGTAAAGCTCAATATGCAGCTGCACAAAATCATTTGGGATCCGGCGATGCGCGGCGTTTAGTCGCGCGCCAGCCGCGGTATCCCTTTTTTCCAATATAAATAGAAAAAAAGAGGTGTCTTACATGAGCGTAAACAACGAGAACAAGAAGAGAGCCGTTATTATTTTGAGCGGCGGATTGGACAGCACAACTTGCATGGGCCTTGCCCGGGAAGCAGGGTACGATTTGTATCCGATTTCTTTTGACTATGGGCAGCGCCATAAGATTGAATTGGAAAATGCGAAGCAAGTTGCGGAGCACTATGGTGTGAGCCGGCGCCACAAAATCATCAAACTTGATTTTTTGCGTGATTTTGGCGGCAGCGCGTTAACGGACGACAGCATTGACGTGCCAAATGTTATGAACGGAGAATCCGAGGAATCCGAAATCCCAGTGACTTATGTGCCGGGGCGCAATCTGCTCTTTCTCTCTATCGCAACGTCCTATGCGGAAGTAACAGGCTCCGAGGCGATTTATATCGGGGTGAACGCCCTTGATTACAGCGGATATCCGGATTGCCGTCCTGAATTTATTCATAAAGTTGAGGAAGTTATTGCCCTCGCTACCAAAGTCGGTGTCGAAGGCAAAGGAATCACGATCCAAACGCCTCTCATTGACTGGACGAAAGCGAAAATCATCGAAGAAGGTTTGAAAATCGGCGTTCCGTACGAGCTGACAACTTCTTGCTACAATGGAAAAGCGGAAGCTTGCGGAGTTTGCGACAGCTGCCGTTTGCGCTTGAAAGGTTTCGAGGAAGCAGGTTCTAAGGACCCTATTCCGTATTTGTAAAAGGCAGATAGGCAGCCAAGGAAAGGCAGGGCATATCGTGACCAGAATCATGGTGGTGGATGATGACGCAGATATCCGAGAGTTGATACGCGTTTATTTGGTTGGAGAAGGTTTGACGGTGATGCAAGCCGGCAATGGCGTTGAGGCGCTCAACATGCTCGAAACGACACCGGCGGATTTAGTCGTTCTGGATATTATGATGCCCTTGATGGACGGTTGGGAGCTTTGCCGCGAGTTGAGAGCACGTTACGAAGATATGCCCCTTCTGATGGTGACAGCCAAAAGCGAATCCGTCCACAAGGTAAAAGGGTTTCAGCTGGGGACGGATGACTACCTCGTGAAGCCCTTTGATCCTATGGAGCTTGTCATGCGGGTTAAAGCGCTCTTGAAGCGTTACCGCATCAACGCCTCTCAGACGATCGCGATCGGAAGTGTCATCGTTGACCGCACGGCTTTTGAAGTTCGCTTCCAAGATGGGCGACTGGGCCTCCCCTTGAAAGAGTTTGAACTGCTGTACAAGCTGGCCAGCTATCCTGCCCAAATTTTCACAAGAACGCAGCTCATCGAACAAATTTGGGGAATGGATTATGAAGGCGACGACCGGACGATTGATGTTCATATCAAACGGTTGCGGGAGCGCTTTGAGCCGCTGACAGACGAGTTTCGGATCGCCACGATCCGCGGATTGGGGTACAGACTTGAGGTGAAGGGATGATCAAGATCAAGTCGCTCTACCTCCGTGTCGTTCTAACCTTCCTGGCGGTAGTGGTCGTGAGTGTGTCGGTGGCCTTCCCGTTGGCCACGATATTTTTCAGAAATCTGATCAATACCGAGTTTCAGGACGAAATGCTTGCGATCGGCAATCAAATCATCAAGCTCAGCGAAGATATGCAGGTGAAGCAGCTGGATACCTTTGTTGCAGGGAGCAACCGTTTTAATGAGAATTTCATTTTCACGCTATTTAATGAAAACGGGGAGCCCATGACGACGGCATTTCACAATAAAAATGGAGTTCCGCGAATTGAACCGTCGGAAGTTGCTATCGTTTTGAAAGGCAGCGTGTATAAGAGCCTGGATTATGGCATCATTCGAGACCCTCTAAAAGAGATGAAAGTGGGCATTCCGCTCAAAGTCGGAAATAAGTCATTTGCTCTTTTCATTCATCCGAATATTACAGATGAGACCCGTCGTCAAGTGCAGAAAGCGGTCATTACCGTATTGGTTATCGTGCTGATTGTCGGCAGCGGGCTTATTCTCGTCGCCTCCCGCTATATTGTGAACCCGCTGAAGAAGTTGACGGTGGCTACACAGCGGCTCGCCCGGGGAAATTTTAACGTGCATGTACCTATGAAGCAGAAGGACGAGCTGGGGCAGTTGGCGGACAGCTTCAATCATATGGCAGGCGAGCTCAAGCAGCTTGAGCAAATGCGCCAGGACTTCGTTTCGAATGTGTCCCACGAGTTCCAAACGCCGCTGACCTCGATCCGCGGTTTCTCTAAAGCGCTGCGGGGGTCCGAAATCGATGAGTCCGAGCGTGCCCGCTATTTGGAAATCATCGAACGCGAAAGTGAGCGGTTGTCGCGGCTCAGTGATAATTTATTAAAGCTCGCTTCGCTGGAATCCGAGCATCATCCGTTTCACCCGACAACGTTTGATTTGGATGAACAACTGAGAAGAATCGTTGTCTTCTATGAGCCGCTATGGTCAGAGAAAGAGCTCGATATGGATTTGTCATTGCCAAGAGTGAAAATTTCGGGGGACGCCGACCAATTGAATCAGGTCTGGATGAATTTGATTGGGAATGCCGTCAAATTCACGCCGGCCGGCGGACATATTTTTATTAAGCTACTCCCGTTGAGAGATCGTGTTCAGGTCTGGATCCAAGATAATGGCATCGGTATGTCCCAAGAGGATCAAGGTCGAATTTTCGAACGGTTCTTCAAAGCGGATCAAGCGAGACAGCGGGATACCGGGAGCGGGCTGGGGCTGGCGATTGTCCGGAAAATTATCGATCTGCACCAAGGGACGATCGAAGTAGAGAGCGAAGAAGGAAAAGGTTCCCTTTTTCTGGTTACAATACCGATTTTGACCTATCAATTGAAGAAATAATGAACAGGGTGAGCTTGGAAAGCATATTTTCAAGCTTTTTTGCTGTTTGTTCATATTGGGTTCATATTCGACTTGTATCTTATAGAAACAATGATGATATGAGGGGAGTACAGGAATGAATCGACTTACACACTTTTCCATGAAAAATGTTTCGGCATTATTCATTATTATGATCATGCTTTTTGTAGGCGGCTTATATTCATCTTCGCAGCTGAAAGTAGAGAACATGCCGAACGTTTCTTTCCCGGTTGTTGCCGTAACGACAACATATACCGGTGCGCCGAAGGATGTCATGGATGAAATTACATCTCCGATCGAGAAGAAGCTTGCGAATCTCGAAGATTTGGATTCCATGCAATCGACATCCAGCGATAACTTCTCCATGATCATTCTGATGTTCAAGCAAAATGTGGACACGGATAAGAAGAAACAAGCTGTGCAGGATATGCTGGCTGAAGTTTCTCTTCCGGCAACTGCGGGAACACCGAAAGCTTCCACCTTTGGCGCGGCTTCCTTCCCTTCCAACTACTTAGTTGCTTATGCGGATAACGGAATCAGCCAAACGGAGCTTGATAAATCTTTTAAAGATAAAATTAAGCCGGGTCTTGAAGGAATTAAAGGGATTGACCATATGGACATAATCGGAGCCAGGGATACCTCGCTTGATATTGAGCTTGATGCCTCTGCGCTTGACGTCTATGGCTTGTCCCCGGGCCAAGTGTCCAACGCCATTAATGCCGCCGCGACGAAAAGTCCGATCGGCAGTGTAGAAATTAGCGGCAACAGCAAGATGACACGTGTGACAGGCAATATCTCCAGTTTGTACGAGTTGGAGCAGCTTGAAATCACAACGCCTAAGGGAGATATTGTAACGCTCAATCAGATTGCCAACGTCAAATCGATTACAGAATCGAATTTCATTGGCCGATTGGATGGCAAACCTGCTATTGGGATGATTTTGTACAAAGCAGGCAGCGCTAATGCGGTAGAATTCTCAGCAGCTATCGAGAAGCAAATTCACGGATGGAAAACTACGCTGCCGAACATTACGTTTAAAAACACCTACGACAGTGCAGACCAGATTAAGGAATCCATTACCGGACTTGTGCGCGAAGGAATCGTGGGGGCTGTATTGGCATCCTTGATGATTCTCGTCTTCCTCCGCAATGTACGGATGACGCTGATCGTTCTGGTCT
Organism: Paenibacillus sp. FW126-R14; assembly: GCF_058789495.1. Taxonomy (NCBI): domain Bacteria; kingdom Bacillati; phylum Bacillota; class Bacilli; order Caryophanales; family Paenibacillaceae; genus Paenibacillus; species Paenibacillus sp. FW126-R14. The sequence goes on from NZ_JBYTBS010000005.1 coordinate 165,276, forward strand.
CGATTCCGCTTTCCATTTTGATTACCTTGCTATTGATGTCTACCTTGAATTTAACGCTGAATACGATGACACTCGGCGGTATTTTTATCGCAGTAGGGCGGGTCGTGGATGACTCGATTGTCGTTATTGAAAACATATACGCCTCTTTGGAAAAAGCGCAGGAGCGCAAAGAGTCCGTTATTGCTTTAGCTACGAAGCAGGTATCGATGGCGATTACGTCCTCCACACTTGCCACCGTAGGGGTATTCGCACCGCTTGCTTTGGTTACGGGCGTTGTCGGCGGGTTCTTTAGACCGTTCGCTCTGACGATCGCGTGTGCGCTGCTTTCCTCCTTGGTTGTAGCTTTAACGGTCATTCCGATGTTGGCTAAATTGCTTGTACTGCGCAGTAAACCAGGCAAAGTAAGCCACGATGAGTCGAAGCCGACGAAGCTGTCAACGTTCTATGAAAAAGTATTGACTTGGAGCTTAAAAAATCGCATCAAAACATTGCTTCTCTCCCTGCTTATGCTTGTAGTGACGATAGCAGGTACGGTTCCGTTTCTATCGGTTTCTTTCTTGCCTAGCTCAAAAGCATCGGCAACAATGTATTTCCAATTGAAGCTGCCCTATTCGACTTCATTTGAAGCGACAGATGCCAAAACGAAAGAGATCGAAACCGTCTTATTAGATACCAAAGATTCGAATGGCGAGCCTGTGTTTAAATTCGTTGAATCCTTGGTCGGTTATGCCGGCAAAGATGACGAACGGATGCCATATGCTTCACAGATTTTCGTCCAAGTGAACGACCGTGTAGATCCGAATCAAGTGAAAGATCAAATGAAAGCTTATATTCTTTCTGAATTGCCAAGCGGTTCTGAAGTTGAGCCTAAATCCATGGAAGGTGATTTCGGCGTTTCATCGACGGATTTTGCTTATACGTTGCAAGGTGACGATCAGCTTCAACTGGAGAAAGCCGCTAAGATGGTGAAAGAGAAGCTGCAAACCTTCCCTGAGCTATCCGAGATTGAAGATAATTTAAGCGATGCAAAAACAGAGATAGAGATTGCTGTGGATCAGAAAAAAGCGAGAGCCTACGGCTTAAGCGCATCGTCTGTCCGTGATACAGCACGCGCCTGGATTCAAAAACAAAATCTGGGAGATATGAAATTTGATAATATCGTGTATACAACAACGGTATCGTTAGACAAATCGGACAAAAATACGCTTGAAAAACTAGGCAACATTCCTTTAACAGGACCTAATGGATCGACGATTCTGTTAAAAGAAGTAGCCAAAATTAATGAAACGAAGGGCGCTGCGTCCCTTGCGCGTGAAAATCAGCAGCAGCTTGTCAAAGTAACAGCCAAAATTAATGACTCCAACAAAACTGGCGTTTCTGCGAAAATTGGCGCGGCATTGAAAAATTTTGAATTGCCTGAAGGCGTGACACCGAAAGTGAGCGGTGTTTCCGACGATGTCAATGAGAGCTTCGGTCAATTGTTCGTTGCCATGGCGGCTGCGGTATTCGTCGTCTACTTGATCATGGTTCTGGCTTTTGGAAATGCAAGTGCGCCATTCGCTATTCTATTCTCTCTGCCTCTTGCCGTAATCGGGGGACTGCTTGGACTCGTTATCGCAAGAGAGCCATTAACGGTTACATCGATGATTGGTTTCCTCATGTTAATCGGTATCGTCGTCACGAACGCCATCGTCTTAATCGACCGTGCGCAGCAGCTTCGTGAAGAAGGCTACACGGTACGCCATGCCTTGATTGAGGCTGGAAAAGTGAGACTTCGTCCGATTATTATGACAGCCGGAGCTACCATTATGGCTTTGGTGCCGCTGGCACTGGGGATTTCCGGAGAAGGTGGATTAATCGGTAAAGGTCTGGGTGTTGTCGTAATCGGCGGTCTGATTACCTCTACCGTTCTGACGCTAGTTGTCGTACCTATTGTGTACGAATTGATTGAAAGCATAAAGAACCGAATGGGTCGCATGTTCAATCGTAAAAAAAGTAATCAAAACACAACGTTAGAGGTATAGGAGGCACATAGATGATTAACGACAGTTCGCGAAAACGTAAATTTAGATATCGCTCGATGAGCGTGATTGCGCTATTGACCGCAGCAGCGGTCTTAGCGTCCGCTTGTTCCGCTCCGGGAGCCAAGGGTGCCTCGACGGTTCAGCTTGCGCCAAGAGCGGTTAAAACAGAGGTTGTTAAAAAGCAAAAGATCAGCAATCCGATCGAACAGGTGGCCGATGTCGCGGCAGGTACGGCACTGGATGTTGTGTCCAAAGCGAACGGCGAAGTGCTTGAAGTGCTGAAAAAACGCGGAGAGTACGTGGAGAAGGGCGAAGTCCTGTTCGTTATCGATAATAAAGACGCCGTGTCCGCGAAACGGAAAAGCGAGCTGGCTTTGAAAAGCGCTCAAGAATCTTTGCAGCAAGCACGCGATAATAAAGTGAACAACCGCAAGGATTTGGTTGATAATGTGACCCGGTCGCAAACCGCTCTAACGAATGCGCAGCAGGATTATAACAAAATCCGCAACGATTATGACGCCGGTACCGCGGTTCAGCACCAAGTGGATCAAATGAAACAAGCCTTGGATAACGCGCAAATGAGCTTGGATGCGGCAAAGAGCAAGCTGGCGGCATTTGATAATTCGGATTCGATCTCGGCCGCGCAAACGCAGGCGGAATCAGCGAGCCTATCGCTTGACGATGCGACGCGTTCCTTAGATAACTATCAAGTTAAAGCGCCAGGCAGCGGCGTGCTCACCGATTTCAATGTTGTCGTTGGGCAAACGGTAGCTGCCGCGGCAGGGAAAGTCGGTCAAGTGCAGCAAATCGATCCGATCAAAATCAAAACGGAGCTTACCGAAACGAATTACCAACTCGTCAAAGGCAAGCAAGAACTCGTTTACTATAATCCGGATACACCGGACAAAAAAGGCAAGGCAAAGATTAGCTATTTAGCGCCGATCATGAGTGCAACGACAAAAACGTACACGCTGGAACTGGAAGTTCCGAACAGCGATCATCAGCTGCAGCCAGGTACCCGGTTCATGGTTCAGCTTACAACGGAAACCGAAGAGCAAGTTGCAGCCATCCCAACGCTTAGCGTAATTCGTGAAGATTCCGATACCTTCGTATTCGTGGAGCAAGGCGACCAATATGTGAAGCGTAAAGTGAAGCTTGGACGTATTAACGGTGAGTATCAAGAAGTGATTGACGGCGTAAAAGATGGCGACAAATTAGTCATTACCGGACAGAACACGTTGAAGGACGGCCAGAAAGTAGAGAGCGCCAGCGCTTCTCCAGCAGCAACAACGACACCAGCAGCGAAATAGACATCAGCGAAACTACACAATGAGGAGTGTATGTACATGAAAAAAAGACCATGGAAATCCAGTCTGACCGCGATTATGCTAGGCGCATTAATTGTGCAGGGAGGCACCGCCGTATGGGCTGCCGATTCCGATCCGGCACCTGTTGCCGCTCCTACGGTCAATTATGGACTGACAAGTGACATTCGTGCAGCAGTGAAAAGTGTAGCCGTGACGCCAACCGCGTCCGGCTCGCAGCTTTCCGTTACCGTGCGGTTGTACAACGGAGGGGTTACACAGAACCGGGTGCCTGAGCACGAGCTTCGCGTACAAACTTCCAGCGGCGTTTCCTATACGTTGAAACCTAGCGGAACCAATAAAGAGTCGCTTCAGCCCAAAGAGATTGGCGAGCTCGTTTACATGACGTCCGTCGATTCGAAGGAAATCGGTACGATCGATCAGCTTTCGTTCGTTAACGTCGATGTGTACGCTTATCCGAAGGTTGAAACGACGCTGTTGGCTATGCCGACCAAATCCGTATGGTACGGAGGTACGGGCAGCGCCGCTGCTCAAAACCTTGACAATCTGGCATGGGGTCAAACGTTTTCGATTCCCGGCGTGAATTCCGGGCTTACCTATTCGACGGTTGAAGCATCCATGCAAAATACGGCCACAGGCCGCGTAGCCGTAGTTACGGTCCTGGCCAGCAACCCTGGCGGAGGCCGCGAAACGGTTCCTGCTTTCCGATTGGATGCTCAATCGGAGACGAAGAATTATGAAGGAAAACGCGCTGAAGCGGACCCGGTCACTTTGGAAGCCGGCGAGAAAAAATATATTCACTTCGCTATCCCAGTGGAAAACGGTGTGACCCTCTCCAACCTGCTTGTCTTGTCGACGGATACCTTTGTTCCTAAGGGCGGAGGCCAAGCGGAGACATTAGCGACAGGCAAACTGGCCATGGCATGGCCGAAAGATCAGGGGACTTCAGCTGCTGTTCCTTACACTATCGGCCAACCGATCGCGTTTGACGCTTTGACCAAAGTGGTCGACAAATCAACTCAAGTTTCCTTAATGGAACTTCATCTTCATGAGAATCCGGGAGAAGGCTACCAAACGGCGGTGGCGAAGTTCAAACTAACGAACACGAGCACGACGCCTATGGCTATGCCGGCTTTCCTATCCGAATTGGTGAATGCGCAGGGCGTTACGTACCAAGGCACGCGTCAAGCGAATGTGACGGCAATGATGAATCCGGGACTAAGCTACGTCGTGAGCTACTCCTACATTGTTCCGCAATCCGAACAGAGCACGAACTTCTCCTTGAAGCTGCTTGATTCTGCGGCTGCCGCGCCGTTCACGACGACGATCGCAGCGCTGCAAACGGATCTGCAGCAGGAAACGGATTCCAGCATTTCCTTGTATCCGTTCGATCTGAAAATTAAAGATGTGGCTGTCAACACGCAAACGACGGCTCAATTGATGTACACGTACAAGGTTCGTCTGGATCTGGAAATCAAACAACAAGAGAATGTGGTTGTCGACAACAACTTCTCCAAATTGAGATTCGAGATCGTGGATAGCGAGGGACGTGTCCTCGGTGCTAAGGATGCAACGTTTACAGGTGCAAATAAACTGATCACCGGCGTACAAATGATCGATGCAACGAACATTACAACCGATCAATACAACTATCCATTCACAGTGAATGTGTATGAAACGATTGAGACGCCGAACGGCACGGCTAAACGTTTGTTGAAAGTGATTAAATAAATGCTCAGGAGAGCTGTCTCTCAAGTAGATTTTTACTTGGGGGGCAGCTTTTTATTATAGAGGGAAACCGTTAAAAGTGGCGTTCAACTATGGACAGAGATGCTCCTATTCGATGGAAAAGGACCTCTTCGAACATGTAACGGACATCAGCGCTGCTGCTTGTTCACTTTGAGAGTGATTTCGTCCCGATATCGGCATATAAGGACTCTGGTGTCCGTCAGCAGAGGAACGCAACGCTTTTTCCAATGATAACGGCCGCTGTGTCCGAAGCGTGCTGAGACAGAAGACAAAAGGGGATGGATATGCGAGGGGAGGGAGAAAGTGGGAAGTGCAGGGCGCTATTTCGGCTGAAACAGCCCTATAGGCAGGAGAAAGGGAAGTACGGTCCTCTATTTCAACATTCCGAGCAGTTGGTTACATCACGAGGGTGAAATAAGTCCCTGTAGTTCCCCTAGAGCGCCCGAAATTCCGCTTTCTGCCTTAATAAGGGAACGTAGTTCTCCCTCCCTTTGGCGTGTCTCAAGATAAGGGGGCTAAAGCCGAAGCCTGCTTGCCGGTTGCAAGCAGGCCTCAGATGAGGGAGCGCATCGTCACACACGCGCCTTAACGGATTTGGCATAATCGGAAGGCGACATGCCCACGGTTTTTTTGAAGTCTCTGGAAAAGTAATGGATGCTGGCATATCCTAACATGGCCGCAATTTCAGTGAAATTGTACCGGCCTTCTCGGATATACGTTTTGGCTTGTTCAATTTTCAAGGCTTTGAAAGCTTCCAGAACGCCGGTTTGCATCTGTGTGTGAAAAAGCTCCTTCAACCGGCTTTTGCCTAAGTGAAACGTTTGGCATAGCTGATCCTGCGTAAAAGATTGCGAGAGATTGTCCTGCAAATAGGCAATAATCTGCTGAACAATGCGCTGCTCGGCTTTTTCCTTTTGCAAGGAGGATTGCTTATATTTGAGTGAGGCATCTATGGAGGAGGAGGCCTGTTTCTGATTGCGAATCAGCGTGATAAGCAAGGCTTCCAAATAAGATTTGATCATTTGTTCGCTGGCAAAAGGTGCCTCCGGATTCCGCTCAAGAATGTGAACGGTAGGTCGGTCAAAAGGCGGCAGAAATGCCTGAAACCCTTCCTGGATGATGAGGGATAACATATTTCTCTCCCGGTCTCCCAAGGGTACGATTTTATTTTCCAATGAAGTCATCGCTTCCGATGCGCATTCGAAAGAAATAACGATCAGATTAGGCGGCTTATGCTCGTGTTTTACACTGACGGTATGGAACTCCTCCGGTTTATGGAAAATCATATGCCCTTGCTGCAGGGTGTGGATTTGATCGTCGGCCCGAACCTCGACCTCTCCTTTGTCAACATAGAGAATTTCCCAGAAGTCGTGCTGCTCGCCGTCAAATACATATCCTTTGGCATACTCGAAATAGTGAAAGGAAATGAGATTTTGAATGGTTATTGATTCTTGTAGTTGTATGCGCGGGAATTCCATGCTGTCCGTCCTTTCTAAGGGGCTTGCCGGTGATAGGAACCAGCCTTATTTTAACATATTCGGTTTTGTAAAAGTGCAAATAAATCGGCTTTTTGGATAAATCTAATCCGCTTCGCCTCTTTTATAATAAAGGCAAGAGACGGAGGAGATAACGATGAAAAAAGGGATCAATATTTGGTCATTCCCAGGCTCCATGAATGTGGAGCAATGTATAGCGGTAGCGAAAGACGCAGGATTCGACGGCATTGAGCTGGCTTTGAACGAAACAGGGGAGCTCAGCCTGGAAAGCAATGAAAGCGAAATCAAGCAGTACCGCCAGCTTGCGGACGACAAAGGCATTGAGCTAACCAGCTTGGCCAGCGGCCTGTACTGGACATACGCCTTAACAAGCGGACATGCCGGTACACGTCAAAAAGCGAAAGACATCGTCAAAAAGCAGCTGGAAAGCGCAGCGATTTTGGGCGTGGATACGATTCTGGTTGTGCCTGGCGCCGTTGGGGTCGATTTCATCCCGGACTCCGAAGTTGTCCCTTACGATCAAGCGTATGAGTATGCGCTGGAAGGCATTCGAGAGCTTTCGGAAACGGCGGAATCGTTGAAAGTGTCCATTGGCATCGAGAACGTTTGGAACAAGTTTTTGCTGTCGCCGCTGGAGCTGAGAGACTTTATCGATAAAATCAATTCTCCGTATGTCGGTTCCTACTTCGACGTCGGGAATGTCTTATATTCCGGTTACCCGGAACATTGGATTTCCATTTTGAACAGCCGCATCAAAAAAGTGCATTTCAAAGATTACCGCCGCGCGGCGGGAGGCTTGCACGGTTTCGTGGATCTGCTTGCCGGCGATGTGAATTACCCGGAAGTTGTGAAAGCTCTTGCAGCCATCGGATATGAAGACTATGTGATCGCTGAGATGATTCCTGGCTATACGCACCACGGTCAGCAAATCATTTACAATACATCAGGTGCGATGGACGTAATTTTGGGGAGGAAATAAGCCATGTTGAAAATCGGATTAATCGGACTAGGTTTTATGGGAAGAACGCATCTGGAAAACTATATTCGCCTTGAGGCGGAAGGCGTTCCTATCAAAGTTGTCGCGTTGTGCGATGTTGATATCGCCAAGCTGGAAGGTCAAGCCTCCGGCGGCAACATTGACACGGGATCGTCCGGCATCGACTTCAGCGTTTACAATAAGTATACCAGTGTAGCCGAGATGCTTGAAAAAGAAGAACTGGACTGTGTGGACATGACGCTGCCTACGTTTTTGCACCGAGACATTTCCATTCAATGCTTGAATCATGGTCTTCATGTTTTGTGCGAGAAGCCAATGGCGCTGAATGCCGGTGAGTGCAAGGAAATGATTGAAGCGGCTGAAAAGAACGGCAAACAGCTGATGATCGGGCAATGTCTGCGCTTCTGGCCGGCCTATGAGTATTTGAAACAAGCCGTGCAAAACGAAACGTATGGCCAAGTATTGGCCGGGTATTTCTACCGCGGCGGCGGCACGCCGACTTGGGGACCATGGCTGCTGCAAAATGCGAAGAGCGGCGGGGCTCTCCTTGACATGCACGTTCATGACATCGATATGATCAACTGGTTGTTCGGCAAGCCGGAATCGGTTTCCAGCTTAGCCCGCAACGTTGTTCCGGGCAGCGGGTATGACCTTGTGTCCACGAACTATTTGTACGAAGACGGCAAGGTGATTAACGCACAGGCGGATTGGACGCTGCAAGGAGACTACGGCTTTGATATGCAGTTCCGGGTTAACTTTGAAAAAGGGAACATCGTTTTCACAGCGGACGGCCTGAAAGTGAACGTGAACGACGGACCTGGCTTCAGCCCTGAGCTTTCGGCGGAAATGGGCTACTACCAAGAGCTCAAATATTTCGTAGAAACGCTTATTTCCGGACAAAGCATTGCGACAGCTACGCCGTTCAGCACGATGGACAGCATCGTCATTGCGGAAGCCGAAATTGAGTCGGCAGACAATCGCGGAGCATGGGTTCGCGTCAAATAATTGGTCAATCCTAGTAAACCTTGGACATCCTCGGAAGAGAGATAGCCAAGGTTTTTTATTGGTTTATAGTAACATTTGACTGAAATCGCTTACGTATCCTAAACTAATAGCATTTGAAATTGAGGAGCATACCAAAATGATAGACACCCCATCAACTGCAACTTGGAAAAAGCTCAGTCTATTCGCCGTTACGTGGCCGATCTTCATCGATTCCGTTTTGCGGATGATGCTCGGCACTGCGGATGTGTTCATGCTCAGTCGGATCTCAGATGAAGTAACCGGAGCGGTTGGGTTAGCGAATGAAATCATCGTCTTCTGCATCCTGATGTTCGGCTTCGTCGGCATCGGAACGAGCGTAGCGGTGGCCCAAAATTTAGGCGCAGGCAGAGCCAAGGAAGCCAGCCGTATATCCGCGCTCGCCATTACCATTAATCTCCTATTTGGTATCGCGGTCAGTATCGTCCTTGTCGTTTTTGGCGAATCGATCATGAAGCTTATGAATTTGGCGCCAGACCAGATTGCGATCGCCAAGAAGTATCTCAACCTGATTAGCGCTTTTATATGGGTTGAAGCTCTGTCGTATGCCGTTTCTTCCGTACTTCGCTCGAACGGTCAAACCCGGGATGTGATGTATGTGACGCTCGGGGTGAACCTGATACATGTAGCCGGCAACAGCCTGCTCATTTTCGGGAACCTTGGATTCCCTGAATGGGGTGTGACAGGCGCGGCCGTTTCAACGGTCATAAGCCGATTACTTGGAATTATCGTCCTTTTTGTGATCTTATACCGACGGATTCCGTCTCCGATTCGCTTCAAAGATTATTTGACGTTTGACAAACGGATCGTGAAGCAAATTTTGAGCATCGGGCTCCCTTCGGCCGGCGAGCACCTGTCTTGGCAGTCTCAATATTTAATGATCGTGAGCTTCGTCAATATTATCGGTCAAGTTGCATTAAGCACGCACGTGTACGTCATGAATGTGACGAATTACTTTATGGCGCTTGGCATGGCGATCGGCATGGGGACGGAAATCATCGTAGGCCATATGGTTGGCGCCGGGGAGTTTAAGGCCGCGTATCATAAGTTAATCCGGAGTTTGCGGATTACTTTCTTACTGACCTTTGTGGTTGTAGGTATAGCATCGTTGTTCCGCAAAGAACTGCTCGGGTTGTTCACGGACAATCCGGAAATTATCGCGATGGGCTCGGGAATATTGTTGTTAAGCGTCATTCTGGAGCCTGGGCGGACCTTTAATCTCGTCGTTATTAATTCCCTCCGCGCTGCGGGCGATGCGAAATTTCCTGTTGCCATGGGGGTTCTATCCATGTGGGGCGTAGCGGTGCCGCTTGCGTACTGGCTTGGCATTCATATGCAGATGGGGCTGCTCGGCGTATGGATTGCTTTTGCTGTCGACGAATGGCTGCGGGGCTTGATCATGTATCTGCGTTGGAGAAGCCGCGTATGGGAGAGCAAGGCGCTGGTCAAACCCATTGGCGTCGGCGTCGCAGCAGAGTCATAACCGAAAAGCACAGGGCCCTGAGGGCTCTGTGCTTTTTTGGGGGTTGGAGGATGATACACATGGCTGCTGGTTGTTGGTTGTTGGTACAATACTATTCTATGCAGGATTCTTCTAAAAAATTGGATGTTTGAATCATAGAGTAGAAAAACTGCTAGTGTCCCGGTCACAACGCTTTTACTTCTTATAACCTGTATAAATGTGTATGGCATCTCTCAGAAATTGTGCAGTTCCAGGTTGTTTATGATCATAGTAAGCTTTAAACCGTTCGTCATCGACATACATTTGGGCTAGACCGGCATGAGCTTCCTTGCTGTACTGATTCCAGTAGCAGGACAACCATTGTCTATGCAAATGGGCAGCTCTTTGCGCTTCTTCGCCTGCCGGATCGCCTGTTTGATAAGCCTCCGATAAGGAAGCGGCCACTTCATTCGCCAGACGCGCAACCTCTTCATGCTCATCTTGGGTCATGTTCTTCACTTTTTGATTGGAGAAATTGACAGCATCGTCGCCATACTTTTCCCGAATTTCATCCCCGTATTTCTTCTCGTTCTCATCAATAAGCTGTTGCTTGAAGCCTTCGAATTTCTCTTTATCGGTCATGGATATTCTCCCTTCGTGTGAAGCAATCGTTTTCTCGACATTGGCAATCAACGCATCAAGCTGGGCTCTTTTGTCGAGGAGCTGCTCGCGGTGTTCTTTCAAAGCATCGGCTGCATGGAAGGCAGGGGCGGTAATCAGTTCTTTGATTCGATCCAAATTCACACCCAGTTCTCTGTAAAAAAGGATGAGCTGAAGCCTGTCAACCTCCGCCTGGCCATAGATGCGGTATCCCGAGGAATTGATTCTTGCCGGCTTAAGTAGTTCAATTTCGTCGTAATAGCGAAGCGTTCTGGTACTTACGCCTGCCAACTTGCCCAGGCTTTGCACGGTGTATTCCATCTGTTCACCTCCTGACAATGTAACTGTACAGCTTTACGCAGCGTCAATGTCAAACACTTTTTTACGACTGAAATGAGTCTCAAAGTTATACAAGCCCTGCCCGAAGAATAGAATATTACGAGCCGATAGGCTTAAATGTCTAACCGATGAATGGGTGAATGAGATGTATATCATGCTAAGTTTCTTACTGCTCGGATTATCGCTTTCCGCGCCAATTGGTCCCATTAATGCGGCCATGCTCGACAGAGGCATAAAGCGCGGTTTTACTCATGCTTGGATGGTGGGCGTAGGGGGAATGCTCGCTGACGTGATTTTGATCATCCTCATTTACTTTGGCCTTGTCCATTTTTTAACGACACCGTTTATGAAGACATTCTTGTGGTTATTTGGCTGTTTTATTTTACTTTATTCAGGGATCGAAAGCGTGATTAGTGCCGGTAAAATGAAAGCTGCAGGCCATAGCTCCCAAGAGTCGCTGACCCGGTCTTTTTTCGCAGGCTTTATGATGGCGATCAGCTCTCCCTTATCTATCCTTTTTTGGCTAGGAATCTATGGGTCCGTGTTAGCGGAAACTGTTGCTAAGTATGATAGAACCCACGTGCTGCTGTATACGGGAATTATGTTCGTCGGCATCATACTTTGGGATCTTGTCATGGCTTCCTTAGCCAGTGGATTTCGTAAATTTCTTACGCCTCGCGGGCTTTCGGCGATCTCGATCGTATCAGGCTTATCCCTGATCGGCTTTGGTTTGCATTTCGGATTAAAAGCTTTCCAGGCACTTTTTGCTTAACGCTATATAGCCCCTTCACGATTGTTGGATTTGAACTTCATTCCAACCGTTATCACACCAATTATTACGATAAACACGAGACAAATCCAGAAACCCGGCCTGCTTGTTGAATGAAAGACGGTACCTGCAATAGCGGTAAGGATGAGGAGCATGCCTGTATATCTTTTGATTTGCCCCCATGCCGATAAGCGCAATAAACGTCCTGATGAAAGAAGGATGAACAGCCAATTCAGCAGCAGCATAATGCCTGCCGCCGTTGTGATATAGGCGTACAGTTCTTCAGGCAGCAAAAGAGCCATCAGCACCGCCGCCGCTATTCCTCCGGTTGTGAATCCAACGGCCGGGAACGGTATTTTGCGTTTGCCGCGGGATTGTTTCGCGAATATCGCGGGAGCATTGCGGTCTTGCGCTAATGTGACAAGGATCGTTGTGACAGCAAAAAGCGAGGCGACCATCGTCGAAAAGCCGGCAATGATTAAGATCGCGTTAAATACATGGGGAACAAAGGGGAGCCGGTAGGCGTTCAATGCAGCTTGAAAAGGGCTTTCTTTGCCCTGCAGCGCATGCAGCGGGACCAAGGCCATGACAAGCGCTAAAGAGGCGAGATAGATGATCGATAGTAGAAGAATCATCATGTTTCCGGCCTTAGGGGCCTCTTCGGGGCGCTTAAGTCTGGCGGCCATTAAGCCCATGATTTCAATGCCGCCGAACGCGTAGAAGGCATAGATGAACGAAGACCAAACCCCGAGCAGCCCCTTGGGAAGCAAGGCTGCTTTCGAGGTTGGAAACTTCGGCGGAAAGGTGCCGGCAATGAAACCAAAGAGGGCGGCACCTGCGATGATCACAAACATGACGATGGCAGATACTTTGATCATGGCAAAAATATGCTCGGCGCGTTCAAATGCACGCGTACCGAGCAGAATAACGCCTAGGCCTAAGAGGGCGTAGGCCGACGCAAAGACCCACATCGGTACCCCGGGGTACCAGAAGCGGGTGAAAAAAGATAAAGCGGTTAATTGGCTTCCCATAATTAAAAGTTCAGAGCACCAGTACACCCAACCGCTGCTGAAGCCTGCCCAGCGCCCGAAGGCTTTGGCCGCATAAGTTTGAAACGAGCCCTGCTCAGGGTCGGCTTCCGTCATCCGGGCCAGAACGTCGAAGACAAGATAAGTGCCGCAGGCTGCAAGCATGAACATGAGAATAATCGATGTGCCGCCCAGTTGAATGCCAATGCCGGAGCCTAGAAAGTAGCCGGTCCCGATCGTACAGGCGGCTCCGAGCAGGCTCAGCTGCCACCACTTCATTCCTTTGGACTTGCTTCTCGTCACTTTGTCGGACATTAAGCCTCCTGCAGCCGTTCATTTGATAACAATAGCTGTTATTATAGCTTGACCACTGGTAAAATATACGTTAGGTCATGCCATCTGAGCGAACAGCAGGTTGTCTCGAAGAATGACGTTATAAGTGGCGAGTCTGGCGCTGGGCACGTTATGGCAGCGTCCGGTATGCACTTCAAAGGTCCATCCGTGCAAGGGGCACTCCAGCTCTCCGTCAATGAGGTCCACGGTATAGCCGCCATGAGGGCAAATACTTCCATACAAGCTGTATTGGTCATCGTCGAGCTGCATCAAGAAATACAGATCCCGTTCAAGCTGAACCTCCACTGGAAAAGTTGTAAATTGATCTTTGGGACCGATGAGGACTTCCTTCATGATCGAATCTCCTTTTCGAATTAGCGTTAGCTCGATTATAATCCAATTGCTGATCCGAGACCAAGTAGGAGTCATGACAAACAAAGGAGTACGATACAAATGAACAAAATCAATCCATTGCTAGCAGCATTTCATCTAACCAAGTACCCATTGGGCGGACACGGCAAAAGAAATATTCAAGTCTTGCTGGAAGCCTTACAGGATATTGATGGAAATATGGATAGTGACATGTATGGGACCGGAAAGTTAATAGAGGATTTTCAAGCGGAAATGGCTGCGTATCTGGGCAAAGAATCCGCCGTATTCTTCCCTAGCGGAACGATGGCCCAGCAAATTGCCCTAAGAATTTGGTGCGATAATCAAGGCGTGAAGAAGGTCGCTTATCATCCTTTGAGTCATCTGGAAATCCACGAAGAAGATGGCTTAAAGGAGCTTCACCATATCGAGCCTGTGCTGCTCGGTGACAAAGATCGGCTGATCCGTCTGGAAGACGTGCTTCAAATGAAAGACAAAATCGCTTGTTTGCTGCTGGAATTGCCGCAGCGGGAAATCGGCGGACAGCTTCCTGCTTACGAAGAGCTGACCGAGATTTCTGCCTTTTGCCGCAGTCATGGCATTAAACTGCATTTGGACGGCGCCAGGCTGTATGAGATTCTGCCTTATTATCAGAAGTCTGCCCGTGAAATTTGCGAGCTGTTTGATAGTGTGTATGTTTCGTTCTATAAGGGAATCGGCGGCATTGCAGGGGCCATTCTTGCAGGAGACGAGACATTTACGAAAGCGTCGAAAGTGTGGAAAAGGCGCCACGGCGGCGATTTAATCAGCCTGTATCCGTACATTCTTAGCGCCAGCTATTATTTCAAACAGCGGCTGCACAAGATGGATCAGTACTATGTGGAAGCGAAAGAGCTTGCCGCCTTGTACAATCAGCTCCCCGGCGTTGCCACGAAACCGCTTGAGCCTGTGACGAACATGTTCCATGTTCATGTGGACATGCCAAAAGAGAAGCTGGAATCCCTGCTAATTAACCTGTATGAGACGACGGGAGTAGGCTTTACTCATTATGTCAGGGAGACGAATGAAACATCCTGCTGTTATGAGGTTTCGATCGGTGACCGGTATGCGCATGTTCCGAAGGACGAGCTTAGGCAAGCTTTTGAATGGATGGATAGCCAGTTAAGCGCCAAGTAGTTCCCAAACGGAGCGAATTCAAGAAAACCCGCCATGCATGGGTTGCATGGCGGGTACACAATTATACTTCTTCCAGAATCATCCTAGCCAAAAGTGCAAGATCGGCAATGTCAATTTTGCCGTCCCCATTGAAATCCATGTGCTTGATTCGTTCCCAATCCGGATCGCTGGAATCTTTGCCATACTCCTTGGCCAACAGGGCCAGGTCTCCGATGGAAATTGTTCCATTACCGTTCAAATCGCCCGGTTTTGTGTCTACATGAGTGATTGTGACGTTGTGCGTTATGGCCTGCAGCTCCGATTCCTTTCCGTCACTGGCTGCGATGACTGCCTTGGATAGGGTGAATACGGCTTCTGCCGGTGCCTTCTCGCTAACCGGTTTGGTTAAGAAATTCAACTTCAGCAAATCCCCATCTGCGCTCACCGCATGAGCCGCGCCTAAACTCGCCGCCAGAATCCGGATTTGGCCGTTCCCTGCCTTTTTATCGATGATTTGAATGCCTTCATGCAGCGGCTCGGCAGATACAAAGTCCGCTTTCAACGGATCATAGGTGAACGTTACATCTTCCGCGTAGATCGCTTCGGACACACTGCTTAATCCAAAAGTCAGAGACAACGGTTGACCGGATATGACGCTAGCGGGACCTGTTAAAGTCGCTCCCACGAATTGCGAATCGCCAACTTGAACGATATTCGACGGACCGCTTTCCACGCCATTTACCGTTTGAGTGACATAATACCCCGCTGCCACCGGCACCGATGTGAATTGAAGGGTTTGGGAAGCATCATGTTCATCCACAACTTGATTCGATCGATTATACAGCTTTAATCGGGCTGTATCCATCGCATTACGCACAGTTATGGTTCCCGCTCCATTTGTAATCGTAACGGCTTTGGGAGCTACGATCACTTTTCTTGAAGCTTCCAGTGCGCTTGTACCCTCTTCGTTTTTAACGTTGTAAGTTACCGTGTAAATGCCCGGATTGCTTGTATCGAGTGCGGCAGGATTTACACGGAGCTGATCTGAAATATCCCCGTACTTATAATCGATCGCTGTCGCTCCCGCATCCGTATACGTATCCCCAGCCACGATTTTCACGGTTTTATCCCCAAGAATTGTAATGACCGGCTTGATTGAGGATGCTTGATAGTTAAATACTTTGAAATCGTTGATGGTTGGACCGTGCAGGGGCTCAGTTCGCACAGTAAGAATGTACAGCCTTACTTTGGAAGAAGTAACCGGCTGTTCGAGCGTGATTACTTTGCCCGACCCAATCGTTGTGCCCGTGTAGGCGTCCTTCCATTGCCCGCCGTCATCATACTGAATTTTGTAGCTCGTTACCCGGGGCACATGGGCGTCGTCATCGTACCATTCATCAATCAGCAAACTATTAAAGGTTGTCTGGCTGCCAAAGTTCACTTCCAGCCACCAGCCATCCGGCCTGTTTTCATCGGGCGTTGCCCATCTCGTGCCGGGATCCCCGTCTACGGCTTTGGCTGCGCTGTATGAGGCGCTCCATTGCGTGTTGGCGCTGGCAGGTTTGTTTAGAGCCAGGTCCGGCGAGGCACCTTGATAGTTATACACTTTGAGATCGTTGATGGTCGGACCGCGGACAGGCTGGGTCCGTACCGAAAGAATGTTTAGCCTTACCTTGGACGAGGTAACCGGTTGATCGAGCGTAATCATCTTGCCTGCGCCAATCGTCGTGCCCGTGTAGGCGTCCTTCCATTGTCCACCGTCGTCATACTGAATTTTGTAGTTCGTTATCCGGGGCATATGATCGTCGTCATCGAACCATTCATCAATCAGCAAACTGTTAAAGGTTGTTTGGCTGCCAAAGTTCACTTCCAGCCACCAGCCATCGGGTCTGATCGCATCGGGCGTTGCCCATCTGGTGCCGGGATCCCCGTCTACCGCTTTCGCCGCGCTGTATGAGGAACTGTACTGCACGTTCGCGCTTGCAGGTTTGTTTAGCGCAAGGTCCGGCAAGGAAGCGAAAGGAGAGGGGAATCCTTGCGGATCTCCGGCCACATCGATCACAATGACGGAGTCAATGTCATTCGGGGCGCCGGTCGGAACGGATATTTCGAGATCGTCGGCTTTCATCGAATAAGATAAAGATTCCCCCGGTTTATTCAAGAGATTGACATGGTTGATTCTGTTCGCCAGCTTAGGAACTTCCAGCTTCCCGTTTGCCGGCCAATCCATCACATGCAGATACACTTTGCCCGGCTTTGTCGTGACGTATCCCCACGAAGGCTTGGACGAGAATACATTCGGCTTAGTTCCATAGATGCTCTCGCCGAAGACATCAAGCCATTTGCCTACTGCGGTCAACCGGTCGATGCTTTGATCCGGGATCAGCCCATTGGCCATCGGACCGATATTCAATAAATAGTTGCCGCCTTTGGATGAAGTGCTGACCAGCTCCGTGACCAAGGTTTTGGCCGATTTATAGCTGTCCCACGATCTGTAGCCCCAAGAATCGGCGATGGTTTGGCACGTTTCCCAGGGATAGGGCAAACCGTTTGCCGGAATTGTTCTCTCCGGTGTGCCGTAATCGCCGTCGTCTTCCTCTTTTTTCCCGACCCGGTTGTTGATAACCAGATCGTTTTTGATCGTCCGGAGATATTTATACAAATCTCTGCCGTCCTGTTTGGTCCACCAGCTGTTCCATTCCCCATCAAACCATAAGAGAGCCGGGTCATATTTTTCAATTAATTCGCGCAGTTGAGCTTTCATCTCCGACACATATTGGTCCTTCATCCCTGGCTTCATATTATTAGAGAATTGGCCTGTGTTATCTTGGGCGGGATGGGACCAGTCCATAATGGAGTAGTAGAAGCCGAATTTGATTCCTTGTTTTTTGGCTTCCTTGGACAGGTCAAGCATTGGATCCTTGCCATAAGCGCTCGTATTCACAATGCTCCAATCTTTGAAATGGTTGACCTGCGTATCGAACATGCTGAAGCCGTCGTGATGCTTGGATGTAATGACAACATATTGCTGCCCGGCCTTCTTCATGAGGTCGACCCAATCTTTTGCGTTAAACTGGGTGGGATTCAACGGCTGAACGGCCTGTGCCAAATAGTCGTCTTTCGGAATACGCATATTGCTCATAATCCATTCGGAATCTCCGCTCGTGCGAACCCCATTGTAAGTTCCTGCAAGGACCGAGTAAGCTCCCCAATGAATGAACTGGCCGAAGCGGGCGTCTTGGAACCATTTCATCCTTTCGGTTTTACCGGCTTCCGTTTCATTGTCGGGATTTTTGCCAAATACAAACCAGCTTATGCTGACATCGGCTGAATCGGAAAATACCAGATACACATCATGCTTCTCGAAAACAGGGGAGATCGACGCATACTGTTCCTTATAAACGCCTCCGGTGGCGGAGAGATTCAAAGTGCCAATCAGCTTCCCATTTGGCGAGTCGATTCTAATGTCTACGGATTTTCCGCTAGAGGACGACAGCACCGCCATCATGTAGTCAATAGTTCCATTGCCAAAATCTACTGAACTATACTTGACCCAATTTCCGATTCCGTTGGAACGTATGCTTTCGCCGTCAGGGGCAAGATCTTTTTCGGTGATAATATTGCCGGATTTGTCTGTGTAGGTTTGCGCATGAATAATTTGCACAGGAGAAGGGGCGACGTTACTTTGCGATAGCGACTTAGCAGGTACATGTTCAGAAGCCATTACGTTCAGCGTAATACCGGACATCAGAAGAGCAGCGACTAGTGTAGCAGCCGTTTTCTTTATTCGTCTCAATAACAACTCGATAGCCTCCTAAAGATCGAATTTTTCATGGATTAAAGCGCTTCCAAATCAAGGTCAATTGCTTACCCAAAAATCGAAACCATCTAATTAGCCACCTCCTCGGGGTTACAAGTAAAATATATACGATATATTTTATTGAAAATATAGAAAATTTTATTATATTAGTTTAATATTTACAGGTGTTAGAGTTCATAAGTAAAGAGGAGTGGTTTCTCGAATCATAATGGAAGCTTATCAATAAATCTTAGCGTGCCGGTTCGATTTCCGCTATGCGGTAAATCTATGATTTGTTCCACTTTTGTGATACACATGGAATTTGGAAGGGATTAGCCAAATGGCAGCGGGCATTGCCCAAGCGGACGAGGAAGTATTTCTCGAGTTAGTTAAGCCGATGTGCATGGTAAAGGAGGGCAGCACGCAGTGGATTGAGCCGCGCTTGTGCTGCCGGATCGACGACGTTTCGGGGGTTTATCGCACGAAAATTAGATTCTTTCGCCTATATACGTTTAAGATAACTCCAATTGCTGCAAAGTGAATGATGACCAAAGCACCATTATAACTAATAAATGGCAGTGTAAACGAGCCCAATGGGGCCAACCCCAGACTCATCATCATGTTCCACATAAACTGTATGGAAAATAAGGTCAGAAGGCTCGATACCATTGCTTTCCCATACTTTTCTTTCACGTTGGTGCAAATTGACAAAGCGCGAAAGATGAATAGAATCACCGCCATAAAAATAAAGATACCTGCAGCCCAACCGAAGCAATAGATGAGAAAGCTAAACATCATTTCATCATGAAGGTTAGGCAAGGATTTCAGAGGCGATCCAAAACCTTGCCCCCACCAACCGGCAGAAACAATGGCTTTTTTGGATTGAATAATCATATAGTTCAACTGATTATCTGGCAAAAAGAAAGCTTTTAGCCTTCCCATGCGATAAGAGAGTTGACTTAAAATGAAAATAAACAATGAGATAAGGAAAATGAACAAATGAGATAATAGAATAACGCGATGTTTTTTTAAGACAAGAAGCATAACGAGGCTCCCAATGAAAAATAAAACAAAGTCCGTAATTGAGGGAGCAGCTAGTAACAGCACACTAGGCAGCCAGACAGTAGCGATATTCTTACAAATGACTCGTGTATATGTTTGAGTTAAAGTCTCTGTTTTCAATGTTTCCCGTTGTTGAGTCCAAATACCCGCCAGAGCTATAAGCAGTAAATAAGGCGAGAGGGAAACGATGTTAACTCCTATTGTACTGTAGATTTGTATATGGCCTTTTGCACCATTGACCGTCGACCCTGTATTCAAGCTGTAAAGCATAATGACGATAGTACCAATATAAAGCATCCATGAATATTTGGCCCATTTACGATAGTTTGTAAAGCTTAGAATAAGCATAAGCACCACTCCAATACAGACATAAACAATCTGTCTCAAGCCTATGGAAGCGAAACCTACCCGGGCAGAAAGAGAAGCTTGTGCAGCATAGACAGCAAACAGTCCTAATACAACGAAAACCGATAACAGAGAAAATAACTTCCAATCAAAAAGAGGGCGATGCACCTTGGAGACCAATGATCTCAGGAGAACCCATTTGGCTAATTGATTCTCTGATCGCGTCATCCATGTCTGTTCCACCTTCTAATTTCTCTTGGATTAAATCCTCAAGATGGTTTTCTAGTTCCATTTTTACTTCTTTATGGACTTCTCTTGCTTTGATATGAGAACAGACTTCGTTCAAAAAGAAGCGGATTTCGTCATGATGTCGTATTGCATTCATACGCCGCCCTCCCCTAAAACACGATCGATTGTGTTTCGAAAGAGCGACCATTCTTCCCTTTTCAGATGAAGCTCATCTTTGCCCATTTTCGTAATCCGATAATATTTCCGCTTACGTCCCTCATGCTCGTCCCAATAAGCTTCCACGTATTTCTCCGATTCAAGCATATGAAGGATGGGATATAAGGTGCCTTCTTTTAGTGTAAAGACGCCGTCCGTGTGAGTTTCCATCTCTTTTGTCATTTCATAGCCATACATATCTTTTCGATTCAAAAGCGTGAGGATTAAGATGACCGTGCTTCCCTTCATTAATTCCTTATTAATTTTCATTAGAATCTCCTCTTATATGTATGTATTCGATGCATCGTATATCTATATATTAGTATAGATGAAGCATTTCAACTTGGCAAATAAAGTATGATAAAATAGTTATTGAACCAATGGAAGAATAAAAAATTACGAGATAACCAAAGGAGCGATTATGACATGGATATTATTTTTCACGGACAAAGCTGTGTAGAGATTCGATTGCAGGAGCATACGCTTATCATCGATCCTTTTTTGAACCATAATCCTCAAGCTGTCGTGAAGGCAGAAGACATCAAGGCGGATTACATCCTCGTTACGCACGGTCATGGCGATCACGTAGGGGATACGCTCGAAATTGCGAAGCGGAATGAGGCTACCGTTATTGGTCCTAACGACTTGGCCAGATACCTAGGCTTTCAAGGGGCAAAGACCCATGGCATGGGGATTGGCGGGGAGTTTGCGTTTCCTTTTGGCAAGGTGAAAATGACGCTGGCGCTGCACGATTCTTCCTATAATCCGCCCGGAACGACAGAAAATATTTATACGGGCATGGCCAGCGGGTTCCTCATTAAGGCAGAGGGGAAAACGATCTACCATGCAGGGGACACAGCGCTGTTTGGGGATATGCAATTAATCGGCAAATTGAATGAGATTGATCTTGCGTTCCTGCCGATTGGCGATAACTACACGATGGGGCCTCGCGATGCGGTGATCGCAGCCCAGTTCTTACAAGCCAAAACGGTCATTCCGATGCACTACAACACATTCCCGGTCATCGAGCAAAATCCGCATGCTTATGTGGAAGGCCTGGCTGCCGAAGGCATAAAAGGGCTTGTTCTCGAGGCTGGCAAACACGTCACGTTGTAAGAGAGGAGCTGTCCAGCGCGATGTTTGAGCATTTGGTTTGTTTCAGATTTAAAGAGGCTTTAGCTGCACAGAAAGAACAGGAACTGATCGAGATGTTATTGTCTTTTAAAGGCAGAATACCCGGCATTGTTGAAATTACGGCAGGCGCGAATGAAACGGAAGAAACAGACAATGTCCAGGGCTATACGCTGGGATTACGGGTGACTTTCGAGGATCGCGAATCTTTGCGGCAGTATGGTCCTCACCCTGTGCATCAGGAATTCGTGAAATCGATAGCCGGCATCATTGATAATGTGATCGTTATCGACTACCCGGTACGGTAACAAAAAGAAGGGACATGGCATGCTACTGCCGGTCCCTTCTTTTTTTGTGACGGAAGGCTAGTTTCATTGCCTCGGCAGGCAGGGAGGGGAACTCGTGGACACTTGGGGACACTCAGAGGCACTATTTTGCCAGGAACAGCTCTTTGGGCAGGGGGAGGGGAACTCGAGACCGCTATTTCACCATTTTGAGCAGCCAAGTGGATGATTGAGCAGAAATAAGACCCTGGAGTTCCTCTCGGGCGCCTGGAATTCAGCTTTTCGCTGAAATAAGGGAATGGAGTTCCCTTTACTAAGGTGGGGAGGCATTCATGTTTGGGATAAGCACGCAAAAGATCGCCCGAACTGCCCGGCGATTCTTGCTCAGTCGGTAGCGCAGTCGCTGTTCTCACTAACGGACAGAGAGGCTCTTATTCGATGGAAAAGGTCCTTTTTGGACAGGCAACGGACACCATCGCTGTTACTTGCTCGCTTTGGGACTGATTTCGCCCCGAAATCGGCAAATAAGGTTTCTGGTGTCCTTTTTAGTAGAGACACGCCTCTGTTCGCGAATATAACGGCCGCTGTGTCCGAAGCGCGATGTGGCATCCCATTTTTTCATCTCGTTTTTCCACGAACAGCCCCCCACACACTTGAATCAGGGTAAGCTTACAGCTCATTCTTCGCTTCTTGCCGCTGCTTCCAGAACAGCACGGTCAGCATCCGCTCGACCCATTCCTTGTCTTCGTCCGTTAGCAGATGCCCATCGAACATAAGCTCATTCTCGCGCAGGAATCGGCGCAAATTCACGGGATTGCTCTGGAATTTTTCCATGGATGGCGATGATTCCAAATATCCCGCAATATCCATAAGCTCGGAATACGACGTATTGAGCCCTTCGGAAAGCTTCATCAGCACCTCGGGCGACGGGATGCCACGATTGCCGTTTTCTAATTGGGAGATGTACGCCGCGGAAACGCCGGAACGGTCAGCCAGCTCCCGAAGGGTGAAACCTTTTAATTTACGCAAATCTCTTAATTTATCATAGAAGTACATTATTTTCCCCCTCAACCTATGAAAAGTAAACAGTAGTAAACATTTTAATAATACCAGTATACTTTAGTTATTTCAATAACTGGAAATCTGGAAAGGTTTGAAATATACGTTACTTTAAGTAAACATTTTTGGTTACAATAGTTAAATGACGTGATATAATTGAAATTAAGGGAACAAAATGGGAACACTTGTTGCGAAACGCTGAGTGAGGAGATTACACACGGTTGATTGATCCGAAATGGAACCATGTAATCCGAAGTAACGCTATGAAACGAAATTTGCAAATGTAAACAGATGTATGAAGGGGGACAACAGGAATATGAAGATAAAGGCAAATACGGATGCATTCATGAAGGCAAGAATTATTAAAGGCTATTCACAGAGAGAGTTAGCGAAGCATTCAGGTCTAAGCCACTCCTATATTTCCTTGCTGGAAAGATCGCATAAATCGGTGGGACCTGCGACAGCCAAGAAATTGTGCGATTTGTTAGGCAAGGATTTTGAGGAAATGTTTCGAATTGAATCGTTATGATTTGTTCCTTTAGGAATATCATAGACGTCATTTCTGCGCTATTTTGCCCCCTAATCCTTCTGCACTTCCTTCGTTCTTAACCGCATTTCCAATCCAACCGTACATGTTCATGGAAAAATGGGATCTCACGCATGCAGATTGAAATTGTGCCATTGTGCTTAGTGTGGTAGACTTCACCTAAAAGTCGCTCTTCGTTGGTTGGATTCTCAATACGGAGAATTAGGGGAAGCATACAGGTAAATCTTAAGCAGAGTGGGGTCACGCCATGCAATGGGTGAGAAAATCAATGCAGCGCTGGAATTCGATACATAACCAGATTCTTTTTTTCATTCTGTTGTTTCTCATTATTCCACTGTTTATAAGCACATTTTGGATCGATAAGCCGTTAGAGCGCGTGATAGAGAATAAAATCGGCAACGCTACATCCGAAGCTTTGTATCAGATCGATTTCAATCTGGAGTTATTGCTGCAAGATATGCTAAGATCTGCAGTCGACATCTCAACCAACCCGAATATTACGTCTCTGCTCAAACATCCGGATTCCGTTACGTATTATGAGAAGCTGCGGATTGCCGATAATGCAATGAACAAGCTATATACGTCCTATTTTTCGGAGAGCTATGTGACTTTGCTCGATATGCACGGCAACTGGATAAGCAACAAAATTGTCCAGCAGGATTTGTATAATGAATATATTCAATCCGATTGGTATAAAGAGATGCTCAAAGAACCGTTTGGCATTAGCTGGATGGCGAACGATAGCCGTAACTATATTTATTATGACAAGAGCCAGATCGTGACGCTGATTAAAACTATCACCGATGTGCAGACCAATCAAAATATCGGCATTGAGCTTTTTAGCGTGAACGAAAGCGATTTGCGCAAGTATATCTCGAAATTGGACGGAAACGTCATGATCATGGATCATCAAGGGAAAATTATTTCCAGCTCCGTGAAAGAAGGCATGGACCCGATAAAGGTTCTGCCGGAGGATATTTCCGGTGTATGGAACTCGTCCAAAGGGCAATTGATCGTTGACAAGGATCATAAGAAATGGATCGCCAGTTTCGATACCATCGGATTGACGGGTTGGAAGTTAATACAGTTTATACCTTACGATACGGTGTTTAAAGAAATATTTGTTTTGCGCAGAACGAATATGTTTACGGTCGGTGTCATTGTGGTCGTCTTTATGCTGCTTGCGTTCAGCATCTCTTATCGGGTATCCAAGCCGGTCAAGCTGTTAAATAAACGAATGAAAGAAATAGAGAAGAATGATTTTAACAGCTCGCTGTCCCTATCGGGGCCCAATGAAATTGCTACGCTTATCGATACCTATAATCACATGGCCAGACAAATTCGGGACCTGCTTCAGCGGTTGAAGGACGAATATGTTCAAAAAGAGGAGATGCGCTTTCGCGCGCTGCAGGCGCAAATTAATCCGCATTTCATTTTGAATACGTTGAACAATATTAAATGGATGGCTTATATTCGCAATGACCGGGAGGTCGGGGAGATGCTGTCTTCCCTGGGAAGTATCATGGAAGCAAGTATCGGAAGAGGGGAAACGCTGATCTCGCTCAAAGAGGAAATGGACTATGTCCAGCATTATATTACCCTTATGAAATTAAGATATAACGATAAACTGACTGTCGAGTTTCATATCCCCGAGCCGTTAATGAAGCAGGAAGCCATCAAATTCATGCTGCAGCCCATCATCGAGAACAGCATTCTCCATGGGATCGAACAGATGGAAGGGAGAGGCGTTATTGCCATCAAGGCTGTGGCGGAACAAGATCAACTGATATTAACCGTGACCGACAATGGTTCGGGCATCCCTCCAGACAAAATAGATGAAATCAATCGCTGTTTGCTCCAAGGACAAGGACAAGCCCCATCGCAAAGCATCGGGATCATGAATGTGCATGAGCGTATCAGGCTTCAATACGGCGAAGGGTACGGTTTGCATATCCAAAGCAAGGCGAACGAGACGACGGTCGAGTTCAAATTGCCGCTCAAAACGATAGAAGAAGGGAACGCTTATGCATCTGAAAGTACTGCTGGTAGATGACGAATTTTTGGTTCGATTAGGCATAAAATCATTGATTGACTGGGAGCAGCATCAGTTGATCTATGTCGGGGATGCGCAGGATGGACTGGAAGCGTTGGAGATTATCGAAAAGACGAAGCCCGACATCATCCTTACCGACATCGTCATGCCTAGAATGAACGGGATTGAGCTGATTGAGAAAGTAAAGAGCGAGTATCCGGATACGCACATCATCGTGCTTAGCAGTCATAATGATTATGAATATGTGCGAAAAGCGATGAAATTAGGCGTAGAAGACTATATCCTGAAAGCTTCATTAAAGCCGGAGGAACTTCTGCAAATGCTGCTCGAGGTTTCGAAGAAAATTGCATCAAGCCGGGAGGTTAGGCAGCGCCAAATCGATTCAAAGCCCGCGGCGGAACCTAGTGACAATAGGTTGTCGCGGCAGTTGAAGGATTGGATCTATCAGGGGAATGCAGCGCTCCAAGAGAACGGGATGAAGGAAGAAGAAAAGGCTTACTTTGTGAATGGCTATGTTTTTGTGCTGATAACCATTCACCGCGACCAGCATCGATCCCATCGTTCAGACAAGCAAAAGCTGATGAATCTTCTTGCCATACAGCTGAATAAGAACACAGATGCCCTGTTTCACGATGTGAGCGAAGAGGAAATCGTCCTGCTTTTTCCCAAAAAAGACGGGGTACTCCATCCCGTAGACGATGCGATCCGTTTCGCTAAGGAAATCATTGATGCCGCTAAACGTTTTATCAATCTATCTATTAGCATAGGGATCAGCGAAGAGTCTAACGGTATAGAAAGTCTGCCTGACGTGTATGCAAAGGCGAAACGAGCGCTTCAAATGTATTTTTATGAGGGCAAAGAAACAGTTTATGTATATGGGGATCACCTGGAGGACACTCAGGCGGGGAGCGTGATTACGCAAGAGGATGAGACGGTATTGAAAGTGGAGCTGGACCGGATGAACGCGGCGGGAATCAAGCACGTATTGGATCGTATTTTCGATCGTATGGAAGAGTGGAAAGGTCCTGTCGACAAGTGCATCCAGTTGTGCTTGCAGCTGCTGCATACGATTCAGAACGGTTTAAAGCCCTACCAGGGAGATAGCTTCAAGCACCTTGAGCAGGAGGAGCCGTTATACAAACAAGTTCTGAAGCTTGATGAACTAAGCACGGCGAAGCAATGGTTTGAGCAGCTCA
This sequence comes from Paenibacillus sp. FW126-R14, assembly GCF_058789495.1. NCBI lineage: Bacteria > Bacillati > Bacillota > Bacilli > Caryophanales > Paenibacillaceae > Paenibacillus > Paenibacillus sp. FW126-R14. The sequence continues at coordinate 191,922 of NZ_JBYTBS010000005.1, forward strand.
TTGACGATTGCTGCGGTGGGAAATCCATCGGGGGAGGCAATTTCAGAGAGGATATTCAACAATTAATTCTGTATATGAAAACGAATTATAAAGAGGATATTTCTTTGAGACATGCCGCGGAAATGGTCAGAATGAGTGAAAATTATTTGAGTTTCCTGTTTAAGAAAGAAACGCAGGTCGGTTTTTCTGAATATCTCAATCAAATTCGGGTGGGGAAAGCGGCGGAATTATTGCTGGAATCCAAGCTCCCCGTGTATGCGATTGCAGAGAGGGTAGGCTATGAAAATTTCAATTATTTTGGCCGGATTTTTAAGAAAACGATGGGGGTAAGCCCTCAACAATACCGCTCGAAGTTTCAATCCTCCTTCTCGTAAGGAGGATTTTTTTATTGTTTGTCCCATCATAAAATAGTGAACAATGATCTTAAAAAAGTGAACACCCATTAAAACTGCTTATTTTTATGAACAAAACCGATAGATACGTTCCTGTTTTATAAACTTTCCGTAACCTATAATCATTTGTGTAAGCGCTATACAAGAGAAGGAAACAGCAAGATTACCAGATGACGATTTGGAGGGGTGAAGATGACGACCAAGGTTGCTAAAGCGTCGCGGTCTATTCGAGGTGAATTTTGGGGGCTCTTCTTTATAGCTCCGTTTGCCATTTTATTTCTTATTTTTGAGGTTTACCCGATTGTAAACGCCTTCTATCTGAGCTTTTTCGACTATGGGCTCGGGAAGAAGGAATGGATTGGACTTGGAAACTATGCGGAATTGATTTCAGACCGCGTCTTTCTGCGCTCCATCGCCAACACATTCGGTTTTGTTTTCGGCACGGTACCATTGACATTTATATTTGCCATCTTTGCGGCAGTGCTCATTTATGGCAAACATAAGCATATCGCCTCGTTTTTCAGGGGTGCGTTCTACTTGCCGATCATCACGTCTCAAGTCATTCTTTCCTTGATTTGGGCATGGATCTACAACCCTGTCAACGGGATTGCGAACTACGCCTTATCGCTATTCGGCGCAAAGCCGGTCATGTGGCTCTCCGATGAACGCGTTGCTTTGCTGGCGCTGATTCTAGTCGTTGTGACCTTCAACGTCGGACAACCGATTATTTTACTATTGGCTGCATTGGGTAACATATCTCCAGAGTACTATGAGGCTGCAGATATCGACGGGGCTTCGGCGCCAAGAAAGTTCTGGCATATTACGCTCCCGCTGCTCAAGCCGACATCGTTGTATATTCTGGTCATGTCTACGATATGGGCGTTTCAAACCTTCGTCGTTGTACAAATGTTAACGGGCGGCGGACCGAACTACGCGACTTCCACGATTATGTTTTTGTTATATGAAACCGCATTCGTATATGGAAAGCTGGGCTCAGCTTCGGCAATGGGCATCATTATTACTTTATTGATTTCGATTGTGGCCATCGTTCAGTTTAAGCTCATGAAGTCAGACATTCAATACTAAAGGGAGGAGTACTCACTCATGGCTAAATCATCTTTCTTGCTCATGAAGGTATTGGGGAATATCCTTCTGTATGTTTCCGCCGCGTTGTTTATCTTTCCGCTGTATTGGATGATTACCGGCGCCTTTAAGAACCAGTCTTCAAGCGTGAAGATTCCCCCCGACTGGATTCCCAGCAAAATAACGATGGCGAACTTCTCCAATCTGATCCATGAAGGTTCCATCTTTTATTGGCTGTATAACAGCGGCTTCGTCTCCGTTGTTGCCACAGTAGGCGTTGTCATCATAGCTTCAATGGCGGGTTACGCGTTGACCAAACGGAAGTTCAAAGGCTCAGAATTTTTCTTTACTGCCGTCTTGATCGCGATGTTCATTCCCAGACAAATTACACTTGTCCCTTTGTTTACGATGATGCGGGACCTTGGTCTTGTTAACAATTTGGCGAGTGCCATTTTGCCGGTGCTGACCATCCCTTTCGCGGTGTTCATGATGAAGCAGTTCAGCGAATCCGTGCCGACTGAGCTGTTGGAAGCGGGAAGAATCGACGGCTGCTCTGAAATCGGGTTGTTTTTTAAACTGTTCTTTCCGATCATTAAACCTGCCATTGGCGCACTTGCCATCTTCACATTCACGTATGCGTGGAACGATTACCTTTGGCAGCTGATCATGCTCAGCGATAAAACCAAAATGACGATCAATGTCGGGATCTCCACGCTTGTATCCGAATATGTGGCCAATTACGGGCTGCAAATGGCTGCCGCATCACTTGGTTTTATACCGGTATTCCTTATTTTCATCAGCTTCCAGAAATATTTCGTTAAAGGCATCACGCTTGGCGGTGTTAAGGGTTAAAGCCCTGTTAGCTCCTTGGATACTACTTTAGGAGGTGATCCTTCGCCGATTCGAATAAGCAGTTAGTTTTGCGGTTTTCGGTTTGATGAATGACTAATTGGAGGGGTTTACATGAAAAAGCTGGCCATTACTTTATTATCTTCCGCGATCGTTGTAACAGCTGCCGCGGGATGCGCCAAAACAGACGAGAAAAAAAATGCGGGCAACGCACCGGCTGCGACTGCAGCTTCAAAAGAAAAAGTCGAGCTTACTTGGTGGGTTGATGCCCGCGGCGATGTGAAACAGGTTTACGATGACATCAAAGCAGGATTTGAACAAGCGAATCCAAATGTGAAAATTAATATGGTTGTAACGCCGGACGACAAAATCAATGAACGGATCAGCGTCGCAGCGAATACGAACGAAGTTCCGGACATTCAGCAAGGCTCTTTCTTCTGGCCTTTGTCCTATGCGAAAAAAGGATTGCTGGTTCCGCTAGACGATATTATCGATAAGCAAGATTTTGAAGAAAAAACATTGAAAAGCGTCTCGGTAGACAACAAGGTCTATATTTATCCAAACAGCACGGTAGCTATCGGTCTCTTAGTGAATAAAGATTTATTCAAGGCGAAAGGCGCGCTCGATCTGCTTCCTCAAAACATGCAGCCGTGGTCGACCGACCAATTTTTAAAAGCGGCAAAAGCAGTGACCGATCCGTCGAAGCAAACATACGGTTACGGACTTTACGCTGGGGATTCCGGCGGCGACCAAGGCACGCACTCGATCCTATGGGGTTTTGGCGCAAAATCGTTTAATGAGGACGATACCAAGGCAACTCTGAACTCGCCGGAAGGCGCTAAAGGGCTTGAATTCTTGACCAAGCTTGTGGATGAGGGCGTTGTTCCTCCGGGAGCGGCCGGCCTTAAAGCGACTGCTGTATTCAATGATATGTTCGTGCAAGGCAAGCTTGGAATGGCGTTTGGAAACATCGGAAATTTACCGACGCTGAATAAAGCGTTTGCAGAAGGCAATGCCAAGAAATTCGATGTCGATATCGTTCCATTCCCATCTGCGGACGGGAAATCTTCCAACACGGTGTTGTTCGGTTATGGAACTTGGATGTGGAATACGAAGAACGAAGTGAAAATGAAATGGGCGAAAGAATTCGTGAAATATGCGAACAGCCCGGAAAATATGGCGAAAATGACCCAAGCGGAATCCGTCATCGTAGCGCGCAAATCGCTTGCTAAAAGCTATGAGGCAGGCACGATGAAAAGCAAAACCATCGAGCTGTTTAAATACGCCGGAGACATCGGTGTGTCCGTGCCCGGATACCCGCAAACCCGCGCAGCTTTCTACCCTGAAGTTCAAGCCGCATTGACGAAGGCGAAGACAGCTCAGCAAGCATTGGACGACTGGGTAAAGAAATCAAACGATATTATTGCAGCTTCATCTAAATAATCGGGTTATCAGTTGAAAATACGTTTCCGGTGTTAGGACAAACTCCACCATCGGAAACGTATTTTATTCAAAACAAAATCAAAGGAGAATGAATAACATGAAATCTTATAACTTGGATCGATTCAAAGGAATAACCGTAGCGATGTACTCTTGCTATGACGAGAAAGGCGAAGTCAGCACAGAAGCAGCCAAAAAATTAGCCCGTCACTATGCGTCGATTGGCGTAAATGGGTTGTATGTCGGAGGAAGCTCCGGGGAAGGCATGCTTCAATCCGTGGAGGAGCGGAAGCAAACGCTTGAGGCGGTAATGGAGGAAGTCGGCAGCGAAATGACGATTATCGCGCATGTCGGAGCGCCTTCTACACGAGATAGCGTCGAGCTCTCCAAACATGCTGAGCAAGTAGGGGCTCATGCGATTTCGGCGGTACCTTCCATCTATTACCGTTTGTCCCCGCAAAGCGTGGAACATCACTGGCAGCAGATGATTGACAGCACGTCCCTGCCGTTCATCATTTACCACATTCCCCAAACGACAGGGTTTCAATTGTCCAAAGCTTTATTGACGAAAATGGCCGCGCAAGACAAAGTCATCGGCGTGAAAATTTCTGCTGAGAGCACGTTCGAGTTACAGCAGTTCAAAGCGGCCGGAGGAGAAGATTTCCTTGTGTTTAACGGTCCGGACGAGCAGTATTTGGCAGGCCGCAGCATTGGTGCGGACGGCGGTATCGGCGGCACATACGGCGTGATGCCGGAGCTTTTTATGAAAATTGAGAAGTGCTATGTCGAAGGCAAAATGGAAGAAGCTCGCAGCTGGCAATTTATTGTGAATGAGCTGATTGCGGAATTGCTTGCGTTCCCGTCCTTGTACGGCGCTTGCAAAGCGATTCTGAAGCTGCGCGGTCTGGATACCGGCGAAGCGAGACTGCCGTTCTTGCCTGTGCCTGAAGCGGAAATGGGCCGTTTGGAAAGTATCAACAAGAAAATCATGACGTATATCAGTCAAGCTCAAGACTAATTCATAGTTGGGAGAGGAAGGATTAATTATGAGTGGGATGAGCAGTATTTTTCCAAAGAAAGGTCTTATTGTTTCGTGTCAAGCTCTTCCGGATGAGCCTTTGCACAGTGGCGATACGATGACGAAAATGGCAAGAGCCGCAGTACAGTCCGGCGCGATCGGCATTCGCACGAACGGTGTTTTTGATATTCTTTGCATAAAACAAGAAGTTGATGTGCCTGTTATCGGACTTATTAAACGGGATATTCCGGGATCGGATATTTTTATTACGCCTACGCTTAAAGAGGTGAAAGCCATTATATCTGCCGGAGCGGATATTGTAGCTATGGATGTGACGGACCGCGAAGGCCGGCTTGAGGCAGTGAAGCCGCTTATTGCTTACGCTCACGAGCATGGAGCGGCGGTTATGGCCGATATCTCCACGCTGGAAGAAGGGCTGGCCGCCGAGAAGCTGGGCGTTGATTTGATCGGTACGACGTTGTCGGGGTATACGCCTTATAGCCGGCAGCAAGAAGCTCCCGATTTCGAGCTGCTGGCTCAATTGTGCGCGGCGGTTCAAGTTCCCGTCGTAGCGGAAGGGCGCATTTGGACGCCGGAGGATGCGGCTAAGGCGATGGAGACCGGAGTTCCCTACGTCGTCGTCGGAAGCGCGATCACTCGTCCGCAGCTGATCACTTCGCGCTATGTGAATGCGCTGAATAAAGTCATTGCATCCGAGGATGTGAAGTGATGAGATCCGGATGGTATGACGCTAAGTCCCCATATGCGATAGGCGTAGACATTGGCGGAACCAAGATCAATGCGGGCATCGTTAGCAGCTCGGGAGAAGTTCTTCACTCGATAAGCCTCAGCACTTTAGCCGGGCAAACGGATACCGGCGGTCGGGTATTGGAAGCTGTTCAAGGTTTGTTGAAGAAATTGGAGCTGGAGCAGCCGGATTTAAAGGTACGGGGTATCGGCGTCGGAAGCGCGGGGCAGATCGAATGGAGCAGCGGCCAGATTCGATTCGCCTCCGAACTTATACCGGGTTACCAAGGTACGCAGCTGAAGAGAATGATGGAGGACCGTTTTTCTCTGCCCGTTCGCGTCGATAATGACGTGAATGTGCTCGCATTAACGGAAAAGCGTTTCGGTGCCGGGAAGGGCATCGATCATTTCATCTGTCTTGCTCTCGGCACCGGCGTTGGGGGAGCCATCGTCGTGGATGGCCGCTTAGTGCATGGCGCATGGGGCGGGGCAGGCGAGCTTGGCCATATGTCCGTTAACTTTCAAGGTCCCTTATGCATCTGCGGCGGGAGAGGCTGTCTGGAGCAGTACGCATCCGGGACAAGCATTGCCAGAAGGATGAAGGAGAAGCTGGAGGCGGAAGGCCTTCCTGTGGAAAAGGTGGATACCCGCGAAGTGTTTGCCCGCTGGCAGGCAGGCGAACCGCTGGCTAGCGCGATTATGGAAGAGACCATAGCCGCGTTAGGCACAGGCATCGCTTCGCTGATCCATACCTTTAATCCGGGGCTGATTGTTATTGGCGGCGGCGTTGCGGAAGCGGGAGAGCTTCTGTTTGACCGGCTGCGTCAAGAAGTGAGCCGTCGAACGATGGCGTCCATGCTGGAGACCGTACGCATCGAGCCGGCTTACAAAGGCAATTGGGGCGGCATGATCGGCGCGGCATTGCAAATTTGGGAATATGCAGACGGAGGGGAACAGCTGTGATCATAGGAAACAAGGAAAACTGGGAGAAAGAACGCCTGTTTGTCCATCCGGTCCTTAGGCAAATCATGGATGAGATACAAAACATAGACTTCTCTCAGATGGATAATGGCAAATATACGGTACAAGGCGACGATATTTACTATACCGTTATGGAGCTGAACGCAAGGGATAAGCAAGAAACCCGGGCAGAGAAGCATAACACGTATATCGACGTTCACTATCTGCTAGACGGGCAAGAAACGATCGGTTGGGCGGGAGAATCCGCTAACCATACCGTGGTGGAAAGCAGCATCGAAAATGATTACAGCCTGTATGATTCCGCTTCCGGAGAGCAGTTCGTAGAGCTTACTCCGGGCATGTACGCAGTCTTTTATCCGCATGATGTTCATCGTCCCGGATTGATGGGAAGAGACGATCACCATCCTTCCCGAATTCGGAAAGTTGTCGTGAAAATCAACAAAGACCTTATCATAGGAGGTTAATGTTGTATGCCTGTCGTTGATTTGTCATTGGAGCAGCTGAAAACCTATGCAGGGCGCAATCCGAGGCCGGTCGATTTTGACGCCTATTGGGAAGAGGCCCTTCAAGAAATGCGGGCAATCGATCCCTGCGTCGAACTCGTTCCGGCTGAATTTCAAGTACCTTCTGCCGAATGCTTTCATTTGTATTATACAGGCGTCAATGGAGCGCGCATTCATGCCAAATATGTGAGACCCAAAGCTCCGAGGGGACAGCATCCGGCTGTTCTGCAGTTTCACGGCTATTCCGGCTGCAGCGGGGAGTGGTCGCAAATGCTGGCTTACGCAGCGCTAGGCTGCTCAACCGCATGGCTAGACGTTCGCGGTCAAGGCGGGCTATCCGAAGATACGGGAGGTGTCCTCGGCAATACGCTGCGAGGCCATATCATTCGCGGACTGCAGGACCAGGACCCGCACAAGATGTTCTTCCGAAATGTATTTTTGGATACGGCCCAGCTGGCCGCCATCGTCATGAACTTTCCGGAGGTGGATGCGAATCGGGTTGGTGCAACAGGCTGGTCGCAAGGAGGCGCGCTGGCAATCGCCTGTGCGGCTCTTGAGCCGAGAGTTCGCAAAGCGGCTCCGGTTTATCCCTTTTTGAGCGATTATAAGCGTGTCTGGGAAATGGATTTAGCGAAGGATGCGTATTGGGAGCTGCAAAACTTCTTCCGCTATTTCGATCCGCAGCATCTGCGGGAGGAGCAGTGGTTTACCAAGCTGGGTTACATTGATATTCAATTTCTAGCCCCGCGGATTCAAGCGGACGTACTGATCGGCGTCGGTTTGATGGATACCGTTTGTCCGCCGTCGACCCAATTCGCTGCGATCAATAAAATGAAAACATCCGTCAAACTTGCCATATATCCGGATTTTGGTCATGAGCCGATCCCTGGCCTGAACGATCAGATTCTGCAGTTTATGGCTGGTTTATAGCACATGGCAGAGGAGCTTAGCGAGATGAAAAGCGTGCGTTTTGGAGTAGTGGGCAGCGGCTATTTTGGCGGAGAGCTGGCCAGGACGTTAAACCGGCTTGAAGGCTCAAAGGTCGTTGCCGTTCATGGCGGCAGCAGAGTGGCTTTACTGGCAGAGGAACTGCAGTGTGAAGCCGTCGAAACGTTGGAAGACTTGGTGCGTCGTGAGGATATCGATGCCATTATCGTAGCGTCCCCGAGCCATGCACACAAAGAACCGGTTATGCTCGCCGCCAAACATGGCAAGCATGTGTTTTGCGAGAAACCGATCGCTCTCACATTGAGCGATTGTGATACGATGGTGCAGGCGTGTCGGTCGGCTGGCGTTGTGTTTATGGCCGGTCATATCATGCATTTTATGAGCGGCGTCAATCAAGTCAAAGCGTGGATTGCCAGCGGCGAGATTGGCCGGCCTCTGGTCTGTCATTGGGAGAGGACCGGATGGGAGGACAAGCAGGCTAACGTCAGCTGGAAGAAGAACAATGCCACATCAGGCGGGCATCTGTTCCACCACATTCATGAGCTTGATTTCCTGCAAGCCATTATGGGACCTGCGGTTTCGGTTTGCATGGCGGGAGGCAATCTGGCGCATCAGGGAGAAGGCTTCGGTGACGAAGAAGACGTCCTGCTACTGACATTGGCGTTCGCTGACGGTACGCTCGGGACGATGCAATACGGTTCAGGATTTCGCTGGGGCGAGCATTTCGTCAAAATTAACGGAACCGAAGGCGCTATTCTGCTGGATTTGAAACAGTCAAAAGTTGAGTTGAATCAAAATGGACGCATCGTCTCCCGCAATCTTAACGAGACCGACGAAGAGGATATGGAACGCGCGCTATCGTATCAAAAGGTCGACGGCGGTGTCGCTTACGGGACTGCCGCTTCCCGGATGCCGGGCTGGTTAGCTACTCTGATCGGGAAGGAAATGTCCGCATTCAGGGATGCAGTACTCGGATTGCCGGTAGATGCTAGCGTGTACAAGCTGTTTGACGGAACAGCAGCCACGACATCGATTGCGACAGCCGAAGCGGCTATGCTATCTCTTCGTGAGAAAAGATGGGTCAGCGTATGACTTCTTTGGGGTTTGGCGTCATCGGATGCGGCAACTTCGGAAGCGAGTTCGCCAGAATCTTGAATGAACTGGAAGGCACGAGAACGGTTGCGGTCGTTGGCGGAGCCGACGATAGCGCCAAACGGCTGTCCCAAGAGCTGCACTGTGCAGCAGCGGCAAGCGTGGAGGAATTGGTCGCTCGCGATGATGTGGACGCCGTCATTGTGGCCAGTCCGAACCATCTGCACAAGCGGCATGTCATGCTCGCGGCGGAGCACGGCAAACACGTGTTTTGCGAGAAGCCGGTCGCGTTGTCTTTGGGGGACTGCGAGGCTATGATGGAGGCTTGCCGGAGCGCCTCTGTTCACATGATGGCCGGGCATATCCTTCATTTTATGAGCGGTCTGCAGCACCTTAAGCGCTTGATCGAGCAGGGAGCAATCGGGAAGCCGATTGTCGCGCACGCGGAACGAACGGGTTGGCAGGATAAGCGGGCCGGCAGCAGCTGGAAACATGATTCTGCGCAGACCGGAGGAACATTATTTCATTTTATCCACGAGCTTGATCTGGTCCAAACGTTGCTTGGGCCAGCGTCATCCGTTGTCTTGGCAGGGTCTTGGATAGATAGGGCACTGCAGGCTTCCGGTAATCCCGATCATTTGCTGCTGACGATGGCCTTTGCGAACGGGGCTCTGGGCACGATGCAATATGGCTCCGGATTCCGGCAAGGCGGGCACTTCGTCAAGATCAACGGAACGGAAGGCGCTGTGCTTATCGACTTTAAACAGTCCGCCATTGTTGTGAAAAGCGGCGATCACATAGAAACGTTCGGTATTAACGGACAACCGGATGAAGATGAGGACCGGGTCAATGACTATAGGCGAGTCGAAGGGAAAGTGGTGTTTACAAGCCCTCAAACCCGGCCGCCTCTTTTCTTAAGAAAGCCGATGGCAGCGGAAATGAGATGCTTTCGCAATGCGATCGCAGGCAAGCCGGTGGATCCGGCGTACATCCCACTCTTTGACGGAACCTCGGCCCGTTCTTCGATCGCAACCGCAGAGGCCGCTATGGTTTCGCTCAAGGAGCAATCTTGGATAACCTTACCCTGACCGTAGTTGTGTGCGAATCTTCCCATAATCAGGTATACTATAGCCTGCAGATGAAAAAGGGGGGATACGATGTTTACGATTACGAGTTATACGGTTGAAGTGATCAAAGATCCGTTTGGCATCTTGAGCGGGCAGCGATACGAATTTCTCATAGATATCGAAGTTGAGGAAGATGATGAGCTATACTCCGAGAGCGGGTTGTATATTCGCGCCATTTATAACGTGGATGAAGGCAAATCAGGTTTGCTGAAGTACGAGCTTTATGAGAAAACGACGCAAATTTATTTGGATTTTGATCTTGAGGATGAGGAAGTCGCAGCCGTGGAAGCATTTTGCAAAGAGCATGTGCTGGAAGCGGACGACGAATAGAACGAACGAAGGGCTGTCTCGGAAGGTTGCAAACAACCTAGGAGGCAGCCCTTGGTTTTTATTTCTGCTTGGACTGCGCCTCTTTCTGGGCATCATCCGCTTGTTTAGCCTGCACTAATTGTTCCTGTCCCTTGTCTTGAATCGCCTTCAGTGCTTCATCAGCTGATTTCTTCCCATCTAAGACAGCCTGAATCTCTTGATTGGCAAGCATACTGAACGGCTGATAGAAGCCGCCCGGGATTTTCTCGTAGCCTTTAAAACTCTTGTCAGGATTAGGTTTCAGGAGATAAAACGGCTCGAGATTATGGCCATCCCTCTCTTTGGAGTATGTGGTGCGCGTCATCAGGCCGCTCGAAGATTTGGACATGACTCTAGCGAATTCGTCGCTGTTGATATATTTAATGAATTCCCAGGCTGCACGCGTATTCGGCGACTCGGCATTAATCCCGAATACATTGGATACGGAAACCGATTCAGAAAAGTCCGGATTTTGCGGATCGACGGGAACCGTGACAATATCCCAATTGACAGGCTTAACATCTTTGAGGCGGTCTTTGGCCGCTTGCAGGTTTTGAATCATATAGGTGCCGTCAATCGTCATCGCGACCTTGCCCATGGCGAACAAATTCTCTTTGAGATAATCCTCATACATGCGTGGTGTATTAGAATCGGTATTTTGACTATTTGGCATATATAACGCACCGGATTTCAACGAGTCGACGGTAAGCTGCAGCGCCTTCTTCCAAGCATCTGTCTGGATCGTCAGCTTCATTTGCTCAGGATCGATGAAAGACAAACCCAGCGTCGTACCGATGCTGCTCATGTATTGATAAGCGACTCCTTCACGCATATAAGAGTAAGCGGAAAACCCGTAAATTCGCTGATCCCCCTGACCGTCGGTCGGGAATCGTTTGGCGAGATTCATCACATCTTCCCAGCTCATTTTATTTTTCGGAAGCTCTATGCCATACTGCTCGAAGAGATCTTTGTTATAGTACAGAGCTTGACTGAAAAACTCCGGTGAAAGTCCATATAACTTGCCTTCGCCTTTGAGCTTAATCGTTTCCAGCGAAGCAGGCAGAATATGTTCGATATCGAATTTATCCTGTTTTATGACATCGTCGAGTGCATACAGGCGTCCTTTTTGAACGAACTTTTCAAGCTGGTCGGTACCGTTAACAAAGAGGACATCCGGTTTTTCTTCATCGACCAGTTTTTCAAGCTCTTCCTGAGGGTCTTTGCCTGCTCCATAAATGCCTTGATTTGAGATGACCTCTACGTCGATATTCGGGTTTTTGGCCATGAACAGATTGCCATACTGTTGGTAAAAGGAATTTTTGTCATAATACATCACTTTAATCGTGGCTTTCTCGTCTTTCCCCAATTTCTTAAGCGATCCGGCTTCTCTTGCACTGCCGCCAGCCTTCGCCGAAAAATTACACCCCGTCAGCGAGGCGGTTACCGCGATGGCAGCGAGTGTACACATCCAACGTTTCATTTGATTCCCTCCACATTGTTTCTATTTCCAAATATTGTAACGAAACTATCACTATCATACACAGATCCCGATGAAAATACAAATTATGCCAAAATTAGTAGAGTTGAAGCATGGAAAATACTGCAGTGAAACGATTACGGGAAACGTCTAACTTTAATGAGGGAAAGCATAGAGGAGGTTGTGTCGTTGAGTAAAATCACACTTCGCGCGGTTGTCTTTGTTTTGGCTTTTGCTTTGGGTGCCTATGCTCTGATTCAATACGGTTTTATGAACGCCAAAGATGCCGGCTTTGTTTCTATCAAGCTGAGAAAGCCCGATTTTTCCCTGGAACCGTGGGTTTATGTCCTGTATGTCCATATCGTGACCGCGGTCCTGGCTATTGCGATCGGCCCGTTTCAATTGTTTTGGAAGCCTGTTGGCTTGAAGGGGAGTAGGAGACACCGCCTGCTCGGCTATTTGTACGTTCTGTCGATTTCGATTAGCGGGCTCGTCAGCATTTATTTATCGCTTTACGCGACAGGCGGGTGGACGGCAGGACTCGGTTTCTTAACGCTCGATGTCCTGTGGATGGCCGCAACTTGGATCAGTGTGAAAAAAATAATAGCAGACAAGGATATCCGGAAACATAGGCAGTGGATGCTGCGCAGCTACTCGCTCACTTTTGCTGCCGTTACACTGAGAGTTTGGCTGCCCTTGCTGCTGCTTGCTTACGGAGGTAATTTTATCTCCGCTTATCAAACTGTGGCCTGGCTGTGTTGGATTCCCAATCTATTGGTGATGGAGATCATCATCAGATACCGAAAATGAGATCAAGAGGGGAACTACGGGGCTGTATTTTGCCAAAAACAGCCCAATAAGCTAGGGAGAGGGAACAGGGGGGCGTTATTTTTCCATTCTGTACAGGAATTGGAGGAATGAGGCTTAATAAGAGACTGCAGTTCCCCTTCCCCCTCATAATCCTGCATTACGGCAAAATAAAGGAATGGAGTTCCTCCAATCTGGCGGATCCCAAGATGAGCTTGCCCCAAACCAGTTTGCAGTCCGTAACAGGCAGGGGGACGCGACGGAGTTAAGTGTGTCGAACAAACAGGCCATTCAGCTAGGCATATTTGACGACTTTGTTTTTGCCGGTTGTTTTGGCCTTATACATCGCCTCATCCGCTTGCTTGATCAGTTCCTCGGCGCTTACGCCGTTTTTGTATTTGCTGTACCCGATGCTGGCGGTAACAATCGTTTCCTTCTCGATCCGGCTGCGGACGCGCTCCGCAAAAGCATCCATTTTGACACTCGGGTCCGTGACCATAAGCACCATCTCTTCCCCTCCGTATCGTCCGGCAATGCCGCACTCCTCGACTTCTTCCTTCATGATTTGAGCTACTTGCTTCAGTACATCGTCGCCCATTTGGTGGCCCTTTGTATCGTTTAATTTCTTGAAATTATCAATATCGCTAAACAAGATATACACGGGTAGATGCCTTCCTACATATTGCGTAACACGATTATAGAAAAATTTGCGGTTATACAAACGGGTTAGCCCGTCCGTAATGGACGAATTGTAGATGGCCTGCATCAGCTCAACCACGCGGTCGAACAGCAGTGTAAATAATAAAAAGTAAAAGACAATCGGCAAAATATTGCCTGCCAGAGTTAGCCAAATTTGCGCATCGCCATACATATAGACATTGACGAGATGCGCGGATTGCATGAAAAAGTAGATCGTGAGTGCAGCTTGATATTTCACCTGCTGGCCGATATAGGGAGGAACCATGTAAAAGCAGAGGAAGATCAGCACAAACACATACAGTTCAAGACCGATGTCCTGCAACAGTCTGACTTGATGAACGGTTCCGCTGTACATTTGCGGTCCGCTGAAATGAAGAACGGAAACGACGAACCCCATGATGATCAGTCCATAGAAGAAGACATACTGATTGCGGTTCGTGCGATTGTATAGTTGATAGATACCCAAGTTCAAGAGAATGAACGAAACAATTTTCAGCATAAGCAGCAGGTAAGTCGTTAGACTGGTATCCAGAGCCGTGAGCAAGACATATAACTTAAGCAGATAATGAATGCCAACGAAAATAAGCGAAACGGTCATCGACATGTAGCCCTTTTTGCGACGATCCAAAAATAACCGAAGAGAAATGACAAACATAAGTGTAACAATGACCAATACGATAGCATTCGATAATAATAATGCCAAATCACCGAATAAGAGATCAACAGTGCCCATGCTTTCCCCCAAAAAAACCTATTTTTCGACAAGTAGTGATTCTATTATAAAGGAAATTGGGAGAGAGGGATAGAATCGATTCATGAGGCTCTTCTGTTGTTCTCTTTTCTATTCGGCGCGCACAAGTTACAATAAGAAGGAAAGCTCAAGGATTTGGGAGAGGGGCTCATGCAATGAACATCTTGCAAGCATTATTTTTCCCCCCGGAACAACCGGGTGGGGTGTCATCCATGGTTCCCTATATTTTGGACCGTTTTAATAAAAAGGGATGGGAAATGGAACTATTTTCGCTGCCTAAGCGGATTCGGAACAAGGGCACAGAGGAAGTGGAATTCGCCACTTTCGATTGGCGGAAGTATGCCGGAAACCCGATCGTTGATAAATACATTCAGACTTACAAGGATTATGTATGGTGGACGAAGCTGAGAATTACCAAGAAGTATGATATTATCCATGCGCATCATCCGATTGCAGCAATGGCAATGAAGCAAATTTATCCGGAAACACCGGTTATCCTGACCATTCACTCCAGTTTTGAGCGGGAGCTCGTTCTGAACGGGCGAATTCAGGAGAATGGGATAGAGCATCAGTTTCTTACTCAAATTTATGGCGAGCTTGAAGCAAAGGTCGATCAGATCATCACCGTGTCGAATTCGTTCAAGCAATACATCGCGGATTATGTGCAGGATAGCGAAAGAATCGGGGTCATCCCGAACGGATTTGATGAGAAGCGCTTCCGTCCGATTTCCCATGAAAATGCCGTAACGCAATTCATAACCGTGTGTCGTCTGGTTCCTGCCAAAGGGCTGGATACGCTGCTGATTGCTTGCGGCGAGCTGAAAAAGCGAGGTCATCCCTTCGTTTTACATATCATTGGGGACGGACCGAGCCGGGAAGAACTGGAAAAACTGGCTATTCAGCAAAATATTTATGAAGATACGATTTTTTACGGCTATATGCTGCATCCCGAGGAGTTCATGCCATTTTTCGATGTGTTCGTACTGCCGTCCCGCGCAGAAGCATTCGGCTCCGTATTTGCAGAAGCCGCGTTATGCTGGCTAGCCTTGATCGGTACCGATGTCGGCGGGATTGCAGAGCAAATTGAACACGGGCATAACGGTTTGCTCGTGCCTGTCGGTGATGCGGCGGCTCTAAGCCACGCGTTGGAGAAGGTCGTCATCGATCCGACGTTCCGCTACAATCTGGCCCGTACCGCATGGGAAAAGGCGAAAAAGACCTATTCCTTGAACCGCGTGCTGCGGCAGCTGAAAAGTGTGTATGAGAGCTATCATATTGAGGAAGATGCAGCGGATACTCCTCGTGAGCAGAACGAATAAAGCTAAAGCAGGAAGGCGTTAGAGAGATGAAACGACTGCGGTTTATGCATGCCGCCGACTTGCATTTGGATTCTCCGTTCAAAGGCATGTCGGCGCTGCCTGAACGAGTCCGCGAGCGAATGCGCGAATCGACGTTTGGCGCGCTCAAAGAGCTCGTGGCGACAGCTGTTCAGGAGCAAGTGGATTTTGTACTGGTCAGCGGAGATGTCTACGATTTGTCGGACCGTTCCCTTCGCGCGCAAATTCGCTTTCAGAAAGCTTTGGAGCAGTTGGCCGCGCATGGAATCCCTACTTATATTATTCATGGTAATCATGACCCGGAGGATGGACGCGCCGCGAAGCTGGTTTGGCCGGCAGACGTCCATTTTTTTGCGTGCGACAGCGTGGAGACGCTGACGGTCGTGAAGCCGGATCGAGGCGTTATCGCCCAGATCCACGGGATTTCGTACCGCAGCTCAGCGGTTACGGATAATTTAGCCCTGCAATTCAAGGCTGGTCAGGAAGATGCGGCGCAAATCGCGCTTTTACATACAAATGTCGACGGGGACCTCGGTCATGATAACTATGCGCCTTGCAGCAAGCAAGATTTGCTGAAGGCGGGTATGCACTATTGGGCATTAGGTCATGTACATACAAGAAATGTGCTTCATGAACACCCGGCTATCGTATACCCGGGCAACCTGCAAGGGCGGAATATCCGGGAAACAGGGCCGCGCGGCTGTTATATCGTGGAGATGTCCGAAGACGGACGGGCGGAGCTCGACTTTCGTCCGCTTGATCAGGTGCGATGGTTTCAGCAGCGGCTGTCTGTAACCGACATTCAGACGGAGCAAGAATTGAAAGATCGCATAGACGAGCAGATGGAAAAAGTGAGGACTGCGGCAGACGGACGGGATGCCGTCGTCCGAATGGTTCTGGAAGGGCGCAGCGCGATATCCGGCCTGCTCCGCAAAGGGCGCGTGCTGCAGGAACTGACCGCTGAGCTTCGCTTGGACGAAGCGGAGATAAGCCGCTTCGTCTGGGTGGAGTCGATCGAGGACCGCACGGCAAGCATGCTCGATCTGGAGGCGCTGCAGCAGGAGAAGAGCTTTCTTGGCGATCTCCTGCGGATTTCGGCTATGCTGCGGAGCGACGACGCGGCGCTGGAAGCATTCGCCAGCGAGGCGCTCGCCGCGCTGCAAAGCCTGCCGCAGACAGCCGGGAATCCGGCTGCGGCTGATCCCGAGCGGCTGCGCGAATGGCTGCGCGCCGCAGAAGAAATGGCCGCGGATCTGCTGTCCGCGGATGGGGGGTGGCCTGGATGAAAATCGTTTCCATCCAGGTGGATGGCTTCGGCAGCCTCCGGCAGCGGCAGCTTGACACGGATAGCCCGCTTACGCTGTTCTATGGCGCCAACGAAGCGGGCAAGAGCACGCTCATGGGCTTCATCCGCGCGGTGCTGTTCGGCTTTCCGACCCGTCAGAACCGGTCGGAACGCTACGAGCCGCTGGGCGGAGGCGCCCATGGAGGCGCGCTGACCCTGCTGGACGAGCAGGGTCAAACGATTCGCGTCGAGCGCTACGACGCGCCTGCCGCAGGCGGCAGACGAGCCTCCGCGGGGCTCGTTAAGGTCACCCTCGGCGATGGCGCCACCGGGGGAGAGGAACTGCTGAACACGCTGCTGGGCGGCCTCTCGGCCGACCTCTTCCGCAGCTTGTTCGCCTTCGGGCTAACCGAGCTGCAGGAGCTCCGCACCCTGCAGACGGACGAGCTCAGCGGCTATTTATACAGCGCCGGTCTCGGCGTAAGCGGCTCGGCCATTATGGAGGCCGAGCGCAAGCTGGCGGCGCAGGCCGAAGGCCTGTACAGACCCCGCGGACGCAACCAGGAGATGAATCGTCTCCTGAAGGAGCTTGAGGGTCTGGAGCAGTCTTTGCGCCGCAGGCGTGACATGGCAGCCGATTATGACCGGCTGCAGGGAGAGCGCCGCTCCGCGGAGGAGTGCATTGCCGCTCTGGAGGAGCAGCAGGAGGCGCTGCGCGCGGAGCAGATGCGGCTCAGCCTGGCCGGCAAAGCGCGCAGCGGATGGATCCGGCTGCGTCAGGTCGGCCAGGAGCTGGCGGCGCTGCCGGAGCTCGCAGGCTTCCCCGAGCGCGCCTCGGCGAGGCTGGACGCGCTGGAGGCGGAGCTGGAGCGCCTGCATGCGGAGCGCTCGCGGCTCAGCCTGCGGCGGCAGGCATTGGCGGATCAGCTTGGCGCGATCCGCATTCAGCCTGATGTGCTTGAGCATCAGACGGAGCTGAATCACTGGCTGGAACAAGCAGCCACGTATGAAGAGCAGAAGCGCAGTCTGGATGGGCTGCGCGTGGAACAGGAGCACCAGCACGCGCAGATCGACAGGCTGCTTCAACAAATAGAAGCTCACGATGGGGAGTCGGCGCTGGATGTAGGCGCTTTTGCAGTGTCGATCTCCCTTCGCGAGCAAATTCGCTGGTACAAGGAACAGTTCCTCAAGCGCCGGGGCGATGAACTGCGTGTTCGAACAGAGCTGGAAAGCCTGGAACAGCAGCTCATTCGTGCGGAAGACGGCATTCGCATGCTGGAGGCCGACTTGCGGTCTGCCCCTTCCCTGCCGGGAGGGCTGGACCCTTCGGCGGCGCTGCAAAGAATAGCAAGAGATTACGCCGGATGGCAGCTGCTGGTGAAGGAAGTTCAACACCGTAAAGAGAGCGATGCGGTGCAGACCCAGTTCAAGCTTAGCTTGGAAGAAGCCGCCAAAGCGGGAAAAGCCTCTTCGCAGAAGCTTCGCGGGCGGATGGCCGCTTTAATCGGGATGCTTGCAGTAATTGCTCCCATTCTGTTGGCGTGGCAAGGGAGCTGGGCGATAGCCGTCTGTGCGATCCTGCTTTTTGCCGGGGCGGCCCTCTATATCCGGTTCGGGGATCGTTCGTCTTCGGACAACCGCTCATCCCGGGCGATGGTTTCGTCCACGAGTGAGGAGTCCTCTCTGAACGAAGCGGTGCGGGAGCTTCGAGAGTTGGAAGGGCGATTGCAAGATCAAATCCATGCGTATATGAAAACATCGGTACCGCAAACGGGCTTTAACGAAGCGGCTGCTGCGTCCGCCTTCAATCCCTCGTCTTCAGAGCGGACGGGCCTGGCTCTCCAAACCTTACAGCCGCAGCTGGACGCATGGATGAGAGAAGCCGAGCTGAACAAACAACAGCTCAGCCAGCAGCTTCGGAAGGCGGAGAAGCTGCAGGATGCTAAGGAAGTGCGGCAGTCGTTGCAGCACCAAGAAGAACAGCGGGTGGCTGTGTATGAGCAGCTGGCAGCCGGACTGGAGCAGCTGCAAAGCGAGTGGAGCGATTGGTTGAAATCGCTCGGCTTAAGCGGGCGATTGTCGCCGGATGCCGCGATGGAAACGATGCAAACGATTGAACAGGGACAGGATAATCTTCGCCAACTCCAGAAGTTGGAAGCGAAGCTTTCTTCCTTGAGAGCGAGCGTAGCGCAGTATGAGGAGGCAATCGTTTTGCGGCTGCAGCTCTCCCCGGGACAGGAGCCTTTATTTGCGCTTAAACGCTGGAAAGAGCAGGAGCGGGAGCAGTTGAGGCTGCTTGCCGAGCTGACGCATGGCGAAGGGCTTCATGCGGAAGTTGAGCAGGAGCTGCAGCTTCTGGACGCTGCCGGGCAGCGTGCTCGCGAGCGGCTAACCAGTTTGCTGCAGGAAGCTTCTGCGCAGGACGGAGAAGTGCTACGTCTTCAGGAAAGAGAGCAAGAAGAGCGCAAGAGGCTAGTAGAAGAACAGAAGCTGCTGGAATCGTCGCTGGAGGCACTGCTTAGCCGTTCTTCGCTTGCCGATTATACGGAGCTATTGGAGACGCTCGGGGAAGCGGCCATGACGCACCGTTTGGACATTCTTGAGCAGCAGCTGGCAGAAACCGCGAGCCAAACGAATGAGCTCCGTGAAGCGGCCGGCAAGCTGACAGCGCAGATCGAACAGATGGAGCAGGGGTCCGAGCATGCTGACGGCCTGCTCCAGGCAGAAGCTTACCGGGCTTCGATCCGGGGGCAGGTGGATCAGTACGCAGCTGCGTCCTTTGCTTCCCTGCTGATGAAGAAAGCCCGCGAAGTGTATGAGCAGGAGCGCCAGCCCGGCGTGCTTCTGCGAGCTTCCGATTATTTGGCGAAGCTGACGAACGGAGCCTTCACGCACGTCAAAGCGCCGCTGGGCGAACAGCGTCTTGTTGCGATCCGGTCGAACGGACAGTCGATGGACACGAGTCAACTCAGCCGGGGAACTGCGGAGCAGCTCTATTTATCCATGCGTTTCGCGCTTGTGGAAGAATACGCCGGCAGAGCGGTGCTGCCGCTGGTTATGGATGATATTCTCGTTAACTTCGACGAGGAACGGATGGAGAGCTGCTTGCGCGTTCTTGCTGAGTTGAGCAGCAGGCATCAAGTGCTGTTGTTCACGTGTCATGGCCATGTGCGGGATGCGGCCGCACGCGTCATTGCGAATCATCGATTAATAAACTTGTAGCAGCGTTGTCCCTTGTGGCATGGGGAGCGGCGAACGATCATATACGTTGAAGAAAAAAGCTGGAGGAATGAACGTGGAATCAGGAAGCGAGAAGAAGAAAGAGCATCGGGAGATTACCTACCAGGTCGGTTGGAAGAAAGGCAAGATCGAGTGGAATGAAGGGGCGTCGGAAGCGCTGGCCGTAAAATCAGTTGATCGTCCGGAGGACGCCGGCGATCAACAGCTTCGGCTTCTGTGGCAGCCGGCTATGAAGCTTCCAAACTGGATGATGCTCCCGCTGCTTTATGCGCTTCCGGTTCTATGCTTTGGTTTAACGCTTATACTCATTTATGGGCTGCGGCACGGGTAGCAAGCAGTCAAGGAAGGGGAGGATTCAGGCATGAATATGCTATTAGCGATTATTGGCGGTCTTCTGGGTTTGTTTGTAACCGGCGCTGCGCTTTATACGGCTTGGATGGTCCATCAGCTTTGGCGTCAGCAGGCTGCGGCGCCAAAGCCATTAAGCCAAGTGGAAATTGCAGTGAAATATTTCTCGCGCTGGACTGTCATGGATTATGCGGTGATCGGGCTGTTTATCATCGGTCTTTTGCTGCTTTTGGCTGAGTTGTTTGCGATCCTGCGCGATCAAACGTCGGCGGCAGCCAATTTTCAATTTTCGTATTTGCTTACAGGCCTTATTTTTTGCGGGATGGGGATGCTCTTGCTGGTTGCCCGTTTGATTGTCGTTCTCGGCTTTGCCGATACAGGCGCCTTACACCGCACGGTTGCGGTTGCGCCAGATCATCAGGACGAGCCAAACCACGCTAACTAGGCCGAATATAGGGTACAGGGCGGCGAGCAGCGTTTTAAAACCAATTTGACTGACCAAATAGCTGCAAGCAAGAATGCCGAGAAGCAGCAGCTTGGGGTTAAGTTTGGTGCGCTGCTGCAGCTGCAAGGACAAGCCGTACGCGTCTGCGATAAACGTCGTGAAAATCTCTCCGTAGATCACGAGCAAATAGGCGATTTGCGGGATGGAGCCCAACCGGTTAATGATATTTCCCATTGGAATCTCATACTGCGCGATGCCGGGCATTTGAGCTGACAGTGCATAGTGGGCCGAGAGGAGCAGCAGCCCGATGCCTGCCCCTCCGATAAGTCCGCCCCAGTAAAGATCGGACCGCTTCTGAATGGAAGCGCCCATCGGTACGAGAACGGCTTGTGCCATGGCCAAATTAAAGGCCGTGTAGAGGAAGGGGGCGAACCATATTTGTCCCAGCGATTCATCGCTTGTGATTCGCAGCCAGTTTCCCGAAGACGGAGAATGCCACGTATAGACGACGATAACGACACTGAAAAGCAGCATGATGGGAACGACGATCGAATTGACGGTCATAATGGCTCCAATCCCTCGGGACAGCACCCAATAGGAAAGAACCAAGGTGACCAAAAGACCCGTTTGATACGACAAATGAAGCTGTTCTTCGAAAACAGTGCCTCCGCCGGCAAGCATGACGGTAGTAATTCCGAACAGGACAAGCATGGTAAACAAGCTGATCCCATTTCCGATTTTCGGGCCAAAAATAACCCGGTTCAGATCCTCGTAAGAATCAGCTTTCAATTCATGAGCCATCAGCATGAGCTTAATGCCAATCCATATGAACAGAACGCTGGATAAGGCGATAGTTAAGGTAGCTATCCAGCCATACCGCGTAAAAAATTGCAAAATCTCTTGTCCGGAAGCAAAGCCTGCTCCAACGACAGTTCCAATATAGGTAAAGGCAATTCGGACGATCTGTGAGCTTGTTCGCATGGATTGCCCCGCTTTCTTTCGTTTGGTATAGTACAAGGTATGTTCGCAAAGACAGCGGCATGACTGCAACTTGGGGCAAGTCCTCATTTTTGGTAAAATAGTCATGAACAGGAAGATGAACGAATTTGGGAGTGTGTCTTTGGTGAAAGAAGCTCTTTATGATTTTATTGGGCATTATGGTTATATTGCACTCTATCTCTTATTATCCGCCGGGATCGTTGGCGTGCCGATACCTGATGAAACCTTGATGGCTTTTGTGGGCTCTCTGACCGCACCCGGGGGTCCATTTGAGTTTGCGCCTACGTTGATGGTGATTTATGCCGGAACGATGACGGGAATGATTGTGAGTTATCTCATTGGTCACCGGGTGGGCAAGCCGTTTCTATACCGCTACGGAAAATGGTTCAAATTAACACCTGGACGGATTGAAAAGGCGGAAGGCTGGTTTCATAAATACGGACTTTGGACCGTCTTCTTCGGATATTTTGTACCGGGGGTACGTCATTTTACTTGTTATTTGTCTGGGGTAAGCGGAGTAAAGTTCTACAAATACATGCTTTACGCGGGAACAGGGGCGCTGCTGTGGTGTACGACGTTCCTGACCTTGGGCCATTTTATCGGCAGCAATTTGGAAGGCCTGTTTGAGTTGATACATCAATACTTAGGTTTCAGTCTCATCATTATCGCGGTTGTCGCTGCGGTTGTGATCGCTATTTATTTCCGCTTTCGCAAAAGGAGAGCGGTCTAAACGCAAATAAAGACCATGCGTGTCATCCTTGCGGAGACGGCATGGTCTTCGTTGTTCATTTAACGGTCTGCGAAAAGCTTAATCGATTGAATCTTGTTCTCGTTCGGGTCTACGTCGATTTTCAACAGGGTGCCTTGCGACTTGTAAGAAAGCACGTAGGTGGTGTTTGAATCCGGTTTGCCTAGGATTTTGAGGGCATCTTCAGCCTTCTGACCGAGGTGCAGGCCACGTAGCCCAGGATCGATCTCGGCGGAGTGTACATCCACGAATTCCAAAGCGTCTTTGGCGTTGAAGCCAACGGAAAAATCGCCGAATTCATACACTTGCATGGCGTCGTCGTCTTCATCCATGACGAATTGTTTCTTTGCTTTGCCGAAGCGGTCCAATACCAAGTTCTTACTCGTTCCAAGCTTTAGCCCCATAAGGGTCGGCTTCTCCAGCTGATAGGCATCCTCATCTTTCACCTTCGGCTTTGACGTCGGTTTCGCGTTTGCCGAGGTTTGCGGCAGGTCCGACAAGTCCGTTTTGTTCGTGTTCGCAACTTGCGCTTCGTGTTTTGCTGTGTCTTCCGGTGTTGGCGAAGCAGTCGGAGTTTCCACAACAAACGCTGGAGGTGTGCTGACCGGGGATGTGCTGTGATTCTGCACATACACCGATGGATCTATGGAAGGCTGAGCGGAAGGAGCAGATGAATCTTGGCATCCAGCTACGATAAGGGAAGCAAATGCAACAGGCACAAAGCCAAGCATAACAGGTCTCATAGCATTCTTCATCTTCATCTATCCTTTCTGCCGAATATTTATTCAAAAAAACAACATTACTAATCATACTGCGTTCTTGTTGTTAATCACAATGGATCTTACAGCCTAATTGTGAGCATTTATGTACAAATATTAAAAAATTTAAGTCCCTATATGAATATAGACACCTAATAGGCAAGAAAAGTTTCACCTTAATGAGCGATATTCGCAAATTGGGACTTGAAACCTACTTCATCATTATGGTAACTTACTCATAATAGACAGGATTAAGGGGGCCAGTAACATGGAATTGTTAAAACAGCGGATCCAAGAGGTCGGTGTCGTTGTATCGGATAAAGTACTTAAGCTGGATGCCATTCTTAATCATCAGGTGGATCCGGTTCTGACCATGGAGATGGGACGGGAGTTTGCAAGACTTTTTAGAGAAACCAAGCCGGACAAGGTGTTGACCGTAGAGTCGTCTGGCATTCCAATTGCCTTTACAACAGCTTTGCATCTTGAAATCCCTATGATTTTCGCACGCCGCAAGAAGACTTTAACGATGGATCAAGATACGTATAGTGAACGGGTACCGTCCTTTACCAAAGGAATTGTGACGGACATTATGGTTTCCTCTCATTTGCTTCACAAAGGGGAGCGCGTTTTGCTGATCGATGATTTTATTGCGAATGGTGACGCCGCACGCGGCTTGATTCGTATTATTGAGAAAGCGGAGGCTGAATTGGTCGGAGTCGGCATCGCCGTGGAGAAATCGTTCCAGTCCGGCGGCAGTTCGATTAGAGAGCGCGGCATTCGAGTGGAGTCGCTGGCGCGGATCGCCTCTTTGGCCAACGGGCAAATCACTTTTGACTGATTTTACATCCCGTCGGTGACTTCCCTGAAACTCAATTATCCATTATAATGGTTACAAGGTAAGAGAGGAGGCTGGCATCTATGGGTATCGAAAATGGTTCCATTGAATATTTCATGACTAAGCTTGGTGAAGCCAAAACACATTTTGAACGTGCTCTTGATTGTAAGCATACAGAATTTGATGATCTATATCCGTATATGATCGAACATCCTCAATTTTTCTGGTACAAACGCTATGTCGCTTGGTCGGAGTTGTTAACCATCGTGAAGCTCTGCACAGAGTTGACCATTGAATGGGAGCAGCAATTTTCGGCGGCGCAAGTGGAATATATTCAGAAGCGTGTAATGTCAAGCAAGGTTCTTGATTTCTGGTTCGAAACGAATGACTCTAAAGAGCATGTAAGCTAAAAGATAGCCCAATAGGCAAGAGGCCAATGGATCCGTTGCGGATGCGTTGGCCTTTTATTTTTTAGGGGGAACTACAGGGTGCTATTTTTCTGAAAACTGCCCTTTAGGTGAGGGGACGAGAACTAGGGTCCGCTATTTCGTTAAGCTGGATAAATATGTGGGCGATGCAAGGCAGATAAGACCCTGTAGTTCCCCACGGCCGACCGATATTCCGCTTTTCGCCGAAGGGAATGGAGGTCCTTCAATCAGAGCGTTAGACGCCATTCTGTAGAACATTCATGCTTTCTATATGCCTTTTTGTTTGTTCGTTGCCTAACCGGTGCAAGGTCCGATAGATCTCGGTCAAATAATAATCGTATTCTTGATTGACCCCGTTGGAGTAATAGACCTTCCAAGGAAGCCAAGAGGTCGCATAGCCGGCTTGAGAAGTGTTATCCGTTTCCTCAAATAGCTCCATGAGCTGATCAAGTTCCTCATCCGTGGCGGATATGACAAATTCATAATTGAGCGCGGTGCTGTCTTCCAATACTTCGCCTGTGCCGACATTCACGTAGTACGTTTTTTTGATCAAAATCAAAACCCCCATGGCTAAGATGGCGTTCTTTGCTTCGTCTTCATTAAGTTAACCCGAGTCTAGCGGAATTATGTAAGTTTCAACTGGATCGGAATTGGTGTATGCTAAAGGTGTATAATGGATGTTTGGAGGTAAAATGAAATGATATCGGAAGATCAGTTGGATCTTTATCGTGTTGAAAGCACACTGCTCCGCGTTATTCGCGATGTGAGTCCCAGGAACGATGTCCGCGGCATTGTTGTCGCTTGGGATGATGAGAGTGTTTTAATACGTAAAAAAAATCGTCGGGTCGTCAAGCTTTCAAGGGGCTATGTCTATCAGCCTTATGAGGCGGAACGACCGCCGGAATATATGCTCCCGCAGGAACCGATCGAACCGGACGATGCCTCTGACGATGAATAGGGGGATTCCAATCCCCGAAATTCGAATGAAGTTGGTGAATTCCGAATACGGCAGCTACGTGCTAATTCGCAGCGATAGCCCGCTGAGGACGTTAAATTCTTCGCCTTGGGGCGGGGGATTCGGGATGCATAGAACGCTGATGAACCGGCAGGTGGACAAGCATTACAATGAAGCGGATCCCCTGGGCGAGATGGACGTTTTCATTAAGCGCGAAGGGTTGAACCCGCTCGAAACGGCCGGTATGCTTACAGCGGCTAAGGTCAAAGATGTCGGGTACAGCACCTTAACCTGGATGGGAGACAGCGTCCAGGATCTCAGCTGTCATGGGGTTGCGCATGGTGAAGAGACAGAGGGGGAGGAGCGCCTCCACGTTTGCGCATGGGTTACGGTTGGTCTAGGAAATAAAGCCAGGGCCGGAGCTGAGCTGCCGGCTGCCTCGCTTTATCCCGGCACGATTAATACAATCGTCGTGATCAATGGGCAGCTAACCGATGCCGCGATGGTTAACGCGGTCATTACGGCAACCGAAGCGAAGACGGCTGCGCTTCAGGCTTTAGGCATTGAGGTCGATGGACAGCCTGCTACGGGAACGACGACGGATGCTGTGCTCATCGCGACCACATGCCGCGGCCAAATGTGCAGCTATGCGGGTACAGCCACCGTGTTGGGGCACTTGATTGGAAGGACGGTTTACGAAGCCATTATGGCGTCGGGACAATTGTATGAGAAAACGCCCTACTGATCCGTAAGGATGCTGTAGCGCGTTTTTTTGAATGTTATGACGGCAGTATAAAACGCTTTATGTTCTGCGAAAAACGCCGTAGGCAAGCCCGGTTGCCATGGCATCAGTGCCGTCTGCTTCGTTTTCTTCGTTTTTGAAATTCGGATCATGCACGATTCCTTCAGCTTCACCTTCCGTGAGATGCCGCTCATTGCCTGTATATTTGGGTTCAAGTGCTTTGATGTCTTCTTTATCCATCGTCATCCCTCCTTTGGCAATAGGGTTAGGAGCGGTCTTCGGATTTATGCACGATTTGTAAAAGTTTCGTTGACGAGCTTTCAAGTCCCGTGTTATATTTATTTTTGTTAAAACATCATACGCGGTCATGGCGGAATTGGCAGACGCGCACGGTTCAGGTCCGTGTGGGCTTACCCCCGTGGAGGTTCGAGTCCTCTTGACCGCACCATACCTACAAATGAAACTCTTCTTAGGAAGGGTTTTTCTTTTTGATCTAAGGATGTGTCCAGGCATGTTCTGACTGTACAACTGCGGAAGCTGGAAGAAGACGGTATCGTTCAACGCACCGCATTTTTAACGATACCGCCGAAGGTTGAAATGCACATTAACCGATTTTGGTAAAAGCTTGGAACCCGTTCAGGAGCAAATGATAAAAGTCGGGGAGCAAATGGCGCGTTTGTGATCGTTATGGATAACCCGGATAAGCGATAGTTTGATGTCTTATCCGGTTTCTGTTGTTCAATCACAATGCATCCCCTCCGAAGATCCGTGGCTGAACCCCTCTAATCTCAAAAGTCAATCCAAGTTGTAGGAAACTCCTGTTAATTTTTCGGAAACCTCCCATAGTTTTTTTGCTTCTGTAGAATGATACAGCTTCTCGATTATGGGATCGCTCTTTGGAAAACCTTTTAAGCCTCTTCTTCCGTCCGGCCCAATATACTCCCCGCCACTAAGATCAGGTGATGTGGCGCTATACAACGAGGGCAATGCGCCCATATGCGCCGGCTGTGACATGAAAAATGCTAGTAGTCGCATCCCAAGATTGGGACGTTTTCCCGAACCAAATGAAGCGAGATTGGTATTCGAATATCCTGGATGGCAGGCGATACTTTTCGGATTCATTTCATTGTGACTGAGCTTGTAATGCAACTCTCTGGCGAAGAGCAGATTCGCCAGCTTGCTTTGACCATAAAATTTAAAGGCGCTGTATCCCTTGGAACCGTCTAGATTATCGAATGCAATGGCGGCGTTGTGAGCGGCCAAGCTGCTTAATGTGACCACTCTTGAAGAAGGAGTAGCAACCAACAGAGGCAGCAACAATCCAGTTAATGCAAAATGTCCCAGATGGTTGCAGCCAAACTGAGATTCAAAGCCATCCTTGGTTAATCCATAAGGGGTATTCATAATGCCTGCATTGTTAATAAGAATGGATAGGGACTCATACTTCTGTTTAAATAAGTTTACAAACGTTCTAATGCTGCTTAAGTCGCCAAGATCGAGTTTCATTTGCTCCACTTTAGCTGTAGGGTTGACAGATTTGATTCTATGGAGCGCCGCTTGGCCCTTATCCGCATTTCGGACGGCAAGAATAACCGTTGCTTCCTTCTCTGCCAATACGGACGCTGTCTCGAACCCGATTCCGCTGTTTGCACCTGTGATCACCACAACTTTACCCGACAAATTGGGAATATTATCTTTTGTCCATCTGTTGCTCATATACTTGACCTCCGTCATATTAATACGAATGAATAGCCCCTTGAAAGAGACTATTCACTCGGAAAGTTCTTTACATACGATTCGACAATTCTGCAATCGTTTCTTTCGGACCCGCGCCATGGCGCACATCGTACAAGGCCGAAAGAAAATGCTCAATTATATGGGTGTCATAGCGATTTCCTTCCATCTCGGCAAATGTGCTTCACGTTCATTTCACTGCCGGTTGCCGACAAGGTCAAAATATCGAAAATTTTCAGCAAAGCATCCGGATATTTCTTATAGCTGCACAAGTCCCATACATCGCCATCGTATATGACTCCGGCCGCGATAACCTTTGCCGTATCAAGCACAGCGATTTCGCGACTCTATCGAACAAGTCGGATGCTTGTATTCTCTCCGAGCCGTAAACAAGAAGAGCGTTTTTAACGCCATAAGGGTGCCATGTAACTGCCGAATAAGTTTTCTTTATCTTTTCCGAATTCAACTCTCGACGGATTGTAGAATGTAAAATCCTTCATAACGTAGCATTCTCCTTTTTCTGACCTTAGCGGTCTCATTTTTTTGTTTCTATTCTTAACATTAAACGTAAATCCCCTGCTGTTACATATCCTGATTACAGAACAATTTGTCTGAATTACTGATGGGTTAAAAGCCGTAATTGGCACAAGTTCATCGTAGATTTGACTATGTATTAGGCGTAAATCCAAGTGTATAATTACATTGAATTTGAAATGACTATCGGCAAAATTCACATTCGCGCTTTGCTTAAAGGGAGTTTTTTACAAATGGTAAATATAGAATCGATATCCGTACTGCATGACATTTTGGGCTATGCAAAACCTAAGCATCCATTAATCACGTTGATAGATTACAGTACAATGAATCCTCATGATTCATATTACAACGTCCCAGTCAAGCTGAATTTCTATATGATTTCTTTGAAAACTAATGCCGAAGAGTGCGAACTACTATATGGGAAAAAGTATTACGACTTTCGTGAAGGTAGCCTTATGTTTGCAGCACCTGGACAAATACTCGCCAATGGAAACGGGAATAGCAACCAGAAATCGGACTGTTGGGTGCTTTGTTTCCATCCCGATCTGATTAGAGGCAGCGCATTGTGGCATAAAATGTCTGAATATAGTTTTTTTGAATATGAGGCAAATGAAGCTTTGCATCTTTCGAATCAGGAAAAAGAAATTGTGGAACGTATCGTCAACCATATTCAGGTTGAATATAGCGGAAATCTGGACACATACAGCAACGACCTGCTTATATCAAATCTGGAAGTGCTCCTGAACTATGCCAGGCGCTTTTATGGGAGACAATTTATTACAAGAACGGCCGTCGTCAAAGACTCCGTTGCCAAATTTGAGAGGCTTCTGCAGGAGAAATGCTCTACAGAAGCCATTGAAAAAGCGGGGATGCCCAGCGTAAAAAGACTCGCTCAAGCGATGGGGTATTCTCCTAACTATCTTTCGGATATGCTAAAAAAAGAAACGGGGAAAACGGCACAAGAATTTATAAAATTGCACATATTGGAGACTGCTAAACGGCTACTTCTGACAACAAAAGAACCCATATATCTGATTGCAGAGAGGCTTGGCTTTGAACAACCATCCAGTTTCACCAAGTTTATAAAAATGCAGCTAGGTGTGAGTCCCGTTGATTATAGAAAGATGAAAGCTGAGTGATTCAGGGTAATTTCATGAGGAAACTCAATCATGAATGGCCAATGCAATCGCCCTCGCCAACCATAAGGTGGCATCGTCGAAACGACAACAGCAGATAGCCTCGGTTATTGGTTTGGTAGCGGAAGGCAAAAAAGTTCTATTACTTTTAATTAATTTGCTTGAAGCGCCGCGATGACATCGGCAACCAACCGGTCGGTTCCAGCGATAAGACCGTCTGGATAAGAGGTCATCCCCAATCGTACGACGACCAGATGCTGGGACGGTACGATCACAACATACTGCCCCATATTGCCCATGGCGAAAAATGCATCATGCGGCACATGGGGCATCCCCCAAGCAAGACCATACGGCGCATTGCCACTCACAGCAAGGTTAATCCAAAATCCAGCTCCATAGCCTGTATCCAGCGTTTGTGAGGATGAGTATTTCACCCACCCTTCCGGCAGGATGCGGTCGCTTCCCACCAAGCCGTCGTTCAGGTATAAGAGCCCAAAACGAGTCCAATCGCGAGCAGATGCTAACATGGACATCGCACCGTTTGGTGTGCCGGTCGCATCAAACTCCAGCGTCACGTGTTTCATGCCGGTCGGCCCGAAAAGCTCACGCTGTGCAAACTGTCTGACATTAGAGGCCTGACCACCGACGGCGTCGCGGATAATGCGTGAGAGAAGTATAAAGTTGCCGTCGGTATAAGCCCATTGGGTTCCGGGCGCAGCAATTAGTTTAGCCTTCTCGGCGAAGCCCGCCATGTCTCGCTCGAGAAATATCATTCTGGATGCAGGATCGAATCCTGTACTGGTTTGTTTAAGCGCGAGTCCGCTTGTTTGCCGCAACAATTCATCTGTTGTGATCATGCGACGCGGATCTTTTTCATTTTGCCATGCTGCAATAGGTGCGGGTTGGCCGACATTCAGTTTTCCCTGCCGATCCAGAATGCCTATCAGCGCGTTAGTGAAGGATTTTGTCGCCGAGAATCCCAATAATTGCGTATCTACGCCTATGCCAGGAGCATAACGCTCGGCAACGATTTTTCCGTCTTTGGCCACAACGATCGCTTGGGTGCGAATATAAGGCGGTTGCTCACGTTCTGCAAAAGCCCGGTCGAGCGCGGCGGCAAGTTGTTCGTTTTTAGGCACAACCACGGCGGGTCCGGCTATTTCTGGAGCTTGCGAATCCGACGGGCCGTCGATAGAATTCGAATCAGCAGTTGTAGCTAGAGTAACGTCCTCGGGTGAATGCACCAACATGCACCCCAGCCCATCGCCG
Organism: Paenibacillus sp. FW126-R14; assembly: GCF_058789495.1. Taxonomy (NCBI): domain Bacteria; kingdom Bacillati; phylum Bacillota; class Bacilli; order Caryophanales; family Paenibacillaceae; genus Paenibacillus; species Paenibacillus sp. FW126-R14. The sequence goes on from NZ_JBYTBS010000005.1 coordinate 222,980, forward strand.
TACACTGCCTGAGTTTTGTAAAGTCCTGCTATTGTCGTTGTTACATCGCGCTTTTCATGGTCAACGTTGATGTGGATCAAACTGCTGATGAGGCTGATGGCCCCTTCAGGCATGACCATGTCCGCGTAAACCTGATTGGCATCCATGCCCGAAACAAAGGTTCCAGAACAGACTTCTTTACTGGTATAACCTGAAGCAACCATCAATGGTTGATAAAGCACAAACCCTGAGCTAACGAATAGTGTTAAAATGACTGCGATTGCAAGCAAAGTAAATCTGCGTTTTTTGTGGAATGTCATTTCGCGCCCAACTCCTCGAATCCAAAAGTATACGCCGTATACAGGGTATTATACGTATACAGTGTATACTCGTCAACTGTCTTGTGTTATAATATTATTATCATTTTTCTTTCGGGGGCGTTGAGTTTTGGTTCACAATAACAATGATCAAATTTCTGGAGGAACGCATAACCAGAAAGCTCCTGTTCGCCTTAGTCGAGAGGTAATCGTAGGGCTGGCATTGCATATTGCGGATACGGAAGGAATTGAAGCAGTAAGTTTTCGACGCTTAGCCCACGGGTTCGGCGTAACTCCCATGGCCATCTATCGGCATGTCCGCAATAAGGATGACCTGTTAGACGCTATGACCGAACATATGCTGGCTTCATTCGATACCTCGGCAGTACAAGAGGCGGATTGGCGGGATCAGGTGAGGGGTTTACTTTACGCTCTGCGTCAGGTGTTGCTCGTACATCCATCAGGCAGAAACTTGCTGTCCAGGCGATCTCTGCCTTCAACGAACAGGCTCAAAATTTTCGATACTTCGCTTGGCGTCCTTCGCAGCGCCGGCTTCGAGCCACAAGAAGCATTCTTGATTTTTGAACATTTGCTAAATCTAGTGGTGTCGCTAGTTGTGACGGGGGATGGATACGTACAAGGGTCGGAAGAAGAGCGCCAGGTATGGGGGGCTAAATTGAGGGGGTTCTATGGAGACCTTCCGCAGCAACAATATCCATGGCTCGTTGAAGCAGCCCCGAATATTGCTGCTCGCGTCGAAACGGAACGTCATTTTGAGTTCGGCACAGACCTCCTAATGGCTGGCTTGGAGGCAATGGCAGCCAGCAAACGTTCAAAAAATCTTTGAGGAAGCGGCTTGAAATCGACTTCGAGTCCGCTTGGCCGCATCCATCGTAGCAGCCCCTTCAAATCTGAAGGGGTCGTTTCTTTATTGCCTGGGAAATGACGCATAGGTTAGCAGAGAGCGCTTTTTATGTGCGATGGACAAGCAGGTGGGGTAGGCAGCTTGCTCTAAGCCTTATATAATAAATATCATCTGGCGGCAAATAGGGGGTCATCCTATGGAAGAAGATTGGAATTTATTTGAGCGCATCCGGGATCGGGAGCAGGTTCTGGTTTTTATGAACACTGCTTTGAAGACGAAGGCCCCATTCATAGGTTATGGCCAACGAATTACGATCGTATTCAATATGTATAGTTTGTGGGATATCTCCGGGAGCTCGACGCAAAAGGCGCAGCAGCTGTTTTACGAGCTGGAAGATAAGCTCATTTCACGTATGAAACATAGAGGATATGCCATATATGCTGGGCGTATTTCTTCACATAATAAAATGGAAATGTTCTTCTATGCGAAGGATGACGGGGACTGGGAACCGGAATTGAAGCGGATCATGGCGGATTTTCCAAGCTTTCGCTACTATTCTGTGATGACGGCAGATCAAGACTGGAGTTTCTACCTGGAAGAAATGGCCCCGTCTCCGTTAGAGGAACAGTGGATGCGCAATGCGAAAATCGCCTATGCGCTGAAGCGCCGGGGGGACAATTTGGCCATAGCCAGAGAGGTTCAGCATTGGCTTCATTTTCCGGATTCCGCGCGGATGAATGAGATGAAGAGCAAAGTCGGCAAGCTTGGCTACATCGTCATTGTTCCGGAAGTGGAAACTACGCGAAAAGTAGATGAGCCGTACGTCCTTCACCTGAGCAAGCTGCACACGCTGGATGTTCCCACGGTCAATGCCATTACGAAAGAATTGTTCGTTCTTGCTTCTGAGGCCGGCGGGACTTATGACGGTTGGGGAACGCGGCTTATTCTAAAGTTTCCTGCGAAAGTGCGCGCCTATTTTAAAAGGACGATCCTGCGACTATTTTCCGCCTTCAAATAAAAGCCTGGCCTTCGGGAGTATAGCAGTTCTCATGGAATTTAGGTATAATACATAGTATAGATCGTACAAGTATTCATTAAAGGAGTTGACAGTTTCATGGATAGAACAGTGACGGTATCCCATACAGGCAGTTTTGCTCATGTGCTTCAAACATTTGCCGTTTCGCTCCTGATCTCCTTTCTCGGAACATTAATCGGAGCTATGGTTGTTCCGCCTTCTATGATCATGTTTTTCGTTGTCGCTGAAGTGGTGATGCTCATTGCAGCTATCGTGATTCGGATTCGCGGCAAAAATATCGGGTACGGATTTCTGTATGCCTTTACTGCGATTTCCGGTGTGACCCTGTATCCGGTCATTATGGCATACGGCGGCATGCTGGGAGCCAATGTCGTATCCGGCGCCTTCTTCGCCACAGCGGCAATATTCGGCGGTCTAGCCTTCTATGCACACCGTTCGCAGCGTGATTTCAGCTTCCTGGGCGGTTTCTTGTTCGCAGGCACGATCGGACTTGTGCTGATGAGCGTAATCGGCATGTTCGTTAACTTCGGCTCGGTAACGAACCTGGTTTGGTCGATGATCGGCATTTTAATTTTCAGCGGCTGGGTGCTTTACGATGTAGCGCAATATCGCAATGGCGTAGCATCGGAAGAGGTTCCGCTGGCAGCGCTCAATATTTATTTGGATTTCATTAATCTGTTCCTGTACATCTTGCGTTTCATAGCTTCTATTGTCGGCATCAGCAGAGATTAGGATGTAACGCATGAAAAAGCACTTTCGAACCCGCTTAGGGGATCGAGGGTGCTTTTTAATTGATACAAGCACGATTTGCGCCCTCTCTTCATACAATTTAGTGATCCTAAAAGGGAGAGAGGAGATTGACCTATGGCGGCTTGCAGTACTTGGACGTATAGAGGGATTTCGTCTTCGGTATTTCGATCGTTACAACAAGTAGGAAAGAAACAGGGATTCTCGATTCCTAATGCGGCATCGGGCAAATTCATGATCACCGTAGTTGGCATGAATGTCGGTTTCCAATATGCTTGGGATATGAATGCGCAAACCTTGCTATTGCAGTGTGATAACAAGCCGATGCTGCTGGGCTGCAGTACGATTAAATCATTTGCGGATAAAATTGTTGCGGAGAGCGGCGGAAAAGTCAGTTGAATCCATGGCTTCCACCTGTCTGTGCCGTTTAAGCCCGGAGCTCTCTGGTTACAATAGGGAGAAAAAGGCAGGTGGGCGTATGGCCAAAAGTGATGAGCTGGTCAAGTACATAACACAGCAAGTCGTGACCTATATAGACACGCCTCGGGATGTTCGTCAGCAGGCAAAAGCAATGAACAAAGAGAAGCGCGAGCATTGGCAAACACGCTGGTTCGGCATGCTGCCCTTAGCAGCACGGATGCTGTTTGATCAGTTCAAGCCCAAAAAATAAACGGCGCAAAAAAGCTGTCTGCAAAGGTCTGCAAGACCTGAGAGACAGCTTTTATTTTGTGCCTGCGACCGTACCGGAGGCTTTAATAGACACGGCCCGTTTGGAGCGCAGTCGCCAGTCGGACGTACCTCGGTCCCTCATGATCCAAAACAAGATATGCCGAGTCTTCCTGCCAGGCTTGATAGCCAAGAACAGCGAGAGGCAATGTGACCTTATTTTCATAAAGTTCAGTGACATAGGTCAGATTCGTATGCGTTTCGAGCGCGCCTTGAAGTTCTGCAAGGCTTGCGACCTGAAGCGGTTTGCCTAGAATCCAAGGCATCCGGTCATAAGGGTCGAATGCCGCATGCAGAGCTGTAGTGGCTTCGCCCTTCAAATCTGTGGCAGGGAGGACGTTGTCCTTGTCCAATGACTTCGGCGCCGGGTCTTCCGTTAGAGGAAGCACCTCGCCTGATTTGGCATCTAAGTAATAGGTTTGGTTTTGAAGTTTGATTTTCCAAACAGCAGTTAGGGCATCCATATATAAGCGTTCTTTGGCAATCGTGTTATCAGCGGTAAAATCAGAATAAGAAGTAGCAGTTGGGATGAGTTCCTGCTGTACCAAAGAGCGATACAGCGTGGTCAAGCTGAAAAGCGGATGCTTGCCTGTTCCATACTCCGTTAAACGGAAAGAGCCGTTTTCTGTGGCATGTACAATCATATACCCGATATCCTCGCCGTGATCCGTGAGAATGACGACCCAGCCGTGTGTGCCGGGGCCTAGCGGGTAACTGTTCCAAGAGGCTGTTTGCCAGCCCTTGAACCCTTCTTCGCGAGCGAGCGTCAAACGCCACTTGTCGATGGTGGCATTCAAGGTGGATTCGCTTCGCAGATCCGGCACAGGCTTCGCTGCAGCAGAAAGCGTGCTGTCAGCTGCGGCTTGTCCGGCATTGTGCACGAGGCTTGTCCGGTCGGGATTATCGCCTGCAGAACTTTGCGCCGGTATGAATATTAAGCTGCCTATACATATGAAGCAGGCTGCTGTCCATGCAGTCCACAACTTCATTCGTGTTCACCTGCCTATCGCTAACCTCTCATTTGTATGAATCTATTGTAATTCTTATGCTATAAAAAGATTGTTAGAACCTGTAGTGTTAATTTTGGATGTTTTAGCGACTAGCGTCAGTTCCTGGGTGAACGTCCGGCGTTCAAATGGAACAGTCCGCAATTGATGACAGAAACGGCGATGCGCGGCTTATGCTGCCAGTCGATTTCTTTGAGGCGGTTCCGGCATTGCGTTTCGATTTCGTCTCTTTTATCCGGTTCTGCGCTTAGCAGAAGACCGTTATAGTAAGACTCCACACGGTCGATTTCGCTGCGGTGCTGCTCGTTGGCTTCGTCCGCCCAAGAATGATCATAGGCGCTGATTTTGCGCTCAAGCGTCATTTCGAGCTGGTTCACGGCTTTGGACAGCGAAATCGTATCTTGCAAAATATGACTGTTCGCAGGCAATTTTGGAGAAAGGCTTTTGGTTAAGAGATGTTTGTGAAAATGCTCGCGAATCTCGCCGCTGTTCAGCTGGATAGCGAGGGAGTGGATTTCGCTTCGCTTACGGTCGCACGCCAGCTCAACTTTGTAGTTGACACAGAGCCAAGTGTCATACACAAGGGAAGCGTGGTACGTAGCTCCCATCGGAAAAGGCTCCTCGAAGAGATGCACGAATTTGCCGCGTTCCCGGACGATGTGGAACATTTGCTCCAACCGCCTGCTGCCGAAGGTGACGTCATCCTGTGGAACACGTGCGGTAATGGCCGTTGGAGCGAAACCGAAATAGCGTCCGAGAATGCTGTCGGAAGAGCCATCCGCAGCTCCATCTTGGTTCGGAGCGGGGGGGCCGCCGCCATTCGGAGGGCTTTTGACTGCGGCTGGGGCAGCTTTGGGTTTAGCCTCCAGCTTCATCTGTTCCGGATCGAAGACGAACTTATAGGTCATCGTTTCGGCGGGAGCGCCGGTCCGTTCCACGAAACTCCAGTAATACGGCCGGCCTGTCATTTCCCGGTCCGCTTCCGGAGACAGTTTGGCTGTGACATAGGCTGGGGATTTCTCAAGAATCGTACAATTGTAGGCTTCCAGAAAGCGCATGACGAACGTGTGAATATTGCGTTTATTCATGGTCTTACCTCACCGTTTTGTACGCTGCCTACGGCATCAAGGATGTGTTGGAACTCAGCGCCATACACCGGATTGTGTTCAATCTCTTCTTTGATTTCGGCGAATGAATGGCCCAGCTCATCAATTTTTCTGCGGATGTCTTCCTGCGACCCCGATTCCATCACCATACGGAATAACGAGGTTTCGAGGGAGCCTTTTTTCTCGATCTTCTCCAGAATCGTGTCGAGCTGCCCGATCACCATTTCGAACATATTGATTTTCTCATGCAGCAAAGCGAGGATGTGCTCTTCGATCGTATTCCTCGTCGATAAATTATAAATGTTGACATCATGCGTTTGGCCAAGACGATGGACGCGGCCGATTCTTTGTTCCACACGCATTGGGTTCCACGGCAAATCGAAGTTAATCATGTTATGGCAAAACTGCAGATTTATCCCTTCACCGCCGGCTTCGGTTGCAACAAGCACTTGTACGCGGTTGCGGAACAGATCCATCATCCAATCCTTTTTGCCCCGGTTCATGCCGCCGCGATAAGGGACTGCCGTAATTTTATGCTCTTTCAAATAATTGAGCAGATACTCCTGGGAAGCGCGATACTCCGTGAAAATAATCACTTTATCATTAATGTCCCGGACAAGCTTCATCGTCGCTTCCGCTTTGCTGTTCGCTTTAATGCTGCGGATAAGCTCGACCAGCTCCCATATTTTGGCGCGAGCCGGCGAATCCTCGGCAGTTTTCTTGAACAAATTCACGAGTGTGATGAAGACCGCATCCCGGGAAGAGCAAACCTCCCGTTGAAGCGTAATGAGCGAAAGCATGCTGCTAAGGTCTCCGGCGCTTTCCTCATACCGCGTGCGAACGAACCTCGTGACTCCGTCATAGAGCGCTTGTTCCTCCGGGGAGAGCGTGAGCGGGATGTTTTTGACCATCCGTTTAGTGTAATGAACGCCGCCGTCGCCCCGCCGGTTACGGATCATCACCTTGGAAAGCTCTTGCTGAAGCTGGATCTCGTTTTTGGGAATTCTTTTGCCGACAACGAAATTGGACTTGAAGGAGCTTTGGCCTCCGAGCTGACCGGGCTTGAGCAATGTGATGAGATTATAGAGCTCTTTCAAATCGTTTTGGACCGGCGTGGCGGTGAGCAGCAGGCAATACTTTTTGCGCAGCTCGTTCACGAAGGTGTAGTTGGTCGTTTTTTTATTTTTGAGCTTGTGGGCTTCGTCCACGATGAGCATGTCGTATTCCAAACCCATCACGATTTCCCGGTGCGGGTCGCGTTTTGCAGTATCCATGGAGGCGACGATGATATCGCTTTGCTGCCACATGTACGCTTTCTTATGGGCGACGGCTGGTATGCCGAATTTGGTATTTAATTCACGGACCCATTGCAGCACAAGAGATGCCGGCACCAGAATAAGCGTTTTGCGGACCAAACCGCGGACCATGTATTCTTTTAGAATCAACCCAGCCTCAATCGTTTTCCCGAGTCCAACTTCATCGGCCAGAATCGCCCGACCGCGCATCTCATTGAGCACTCGCTTTGCCGTATCAATTTGATGAGCCATAGGCTCCAACTGCCCTAAATGAACGAGAGATTGCATTTCGTCGAACGTAGAAATAAGCCCCGATTCTTCCGATTCGTAGGCCAATTGGTACAGCGTCCAATCGTCCCATGGCCCTCCTCCGCGCACGCGATGATCCAGCTCAGTCAACCAGTCCCTTTCAAAGTGCATATCCAATCGATGATGAATGGGGCGAATGTTCTCTTGCTGTTCATTTTGACGCATGGATGTGCCCTCCTAAGAGTTTTCGTAAGAAAACGCCGAATACGTGTTAGTATGTCCATAAGAGGCGCTTTCATAACTTTTCCATCGTTAAAACAGCTAAGGAGATCGCGCGGGAGTCTGGAGGCCGGATAGGAATTCTAAGAGGAGAAGGTTTTGTGGTAAGATAGAGGCTGTCTGTACAAAGCAATGTTGGAAAGAAAGGGTGACGGGTTTAACATGACTGCCTGGCGATTTATACATACGGGAGATCGTTCTCCTGCTGAAAATATGGCTTTAGATGAAGCGATTCTGACTGCGCACAGCGAGGGAATCGTACCTCCAACGGTGCGTTTCTACGGATGGAATCCGGCAACGCTGTCGATAGGCTATTTCCAAAAAGCATCGGAAGTCGATCAGGAAGCCGTAGCGAAAGAGGGGATTGGCTTTGTACGCCGTCCAACAGGGGGAAGAGCGGTACTGCACGATAAAGAGCTGACATACAGCATTATCGTAGCCGAGGACTATCCGGGCATTCCCCGAAATGTCACCGACGCCTACCGCGTCCTGAGCGAGGGGCTGCTTCAAGGTTTTCGCGCGCTAGGACTTAACGCCGAGATGGTGCAGCTTGCAAGCGATGAGGAGAAGGAGAAATACGCGTCAGCCGGATCCGCAGCATGCTTCGACTCTCCTTCATGGTACGAGCTGGTCGTAGAGGGCCGCAAAGTTGCCGGAAGTGCGCAAGTTCGGCAAAAGAACGTCGTGCTGCAGCACGGCTCGATCCTTCTGGATATGGATACGGACCAGTTGTTCCGGATGCTGCGTTTCTCGAACGAGAAGGTTGCGGAGCGGATGAAGTCGAGCTTCCTGAAGAAAGCTGTAGCGATTAACGAGCTGCTCCGGGCGCAGGGCAAAGAGGCGGTTACGCTCGGGCAAGTTGAAGAAGCGTTCCGTCGTGAAATTGGACTCGGTTTAGGCGTGGAGCTGGTTGAGGCGCCTTTGACACCGTTTGAGGTGGAGTTGACTGGTCGTCTGGTGAAGGAGAAATATGGTACGGATGAGTGGAATTTGCGGCGGTAATTGGGAGTGCAGCTAGAATAAAGAGTGGACACATCATTGACGGAATTGGATAATGAATATATCAGGAGGTGTTCCCGTGGATGAACAACGGAAACGTTATAATGAAGAATTCAAGAAACAAACTGTAAAGTACCTTCAGGAGCAGACGAAAACGGTAGAGGATATCGCCCTAGAACTGGATATACCAGCGGAAACATTACATTCCTGGAAGGCGAAGTATTGTGAATTCCCAAATGAGCCCCTTGCAAATAGCGATCGTATTCGAGAGCTCGAGCAAAAGATTAAAGAAAAAGAACGTGAGCTTCTTGAAAACGAGCGCCGCATTGCGGATGTGAAAGTCGAGATGGCCATCATAAAAAAGGCAGGGCACATCTTCAGCAAGCCAAGGAACTGAGGTTTCAGTTCATTGAAGAACATCGCTCCGAGTTTCCTGTGGAGAAGATGTGCTATGTTTTCGGCGTTTCTAGGAGCGGATATTACAAATGGAAAAACCACAAACCTAGCCAACAAAAGTTGAATAAGCAAAGCATGATGGAACGAATCCTCTATCACTTTAACGATAGTGAGAAGCGCTACGGTGCTCCTAGAATTGCGGTATTATTGCAACAAGAAGGTCATGATGTGGTGGAACGAACCGTGGGAAAATACATGAAGGAACTTGGCTTGCGTTCCAGTGTTTCCGGTAACTTTAAGGTTCAGAATACCGATTCCAAAACTCAAAAATAATGGTCCAAGGTTCCCGCTATTTCACCTGAGACAAGACACGTTAATAAATGAAAAGCAGTCCCAGGAGTATTTTCTACTTCTGGGACTGTTTCCTGTTACGCTGTTACGCAAACGTGCGAACGAACTCCTCTTGCAGTTTGCGTGTATGAGTTCCCGGTATGCCCGTTCCGATCGGGTTGCCGTCTACTTCCAGAATGGGCGTGATTTCTACTGTCGTTCCTGTAATAAAGGCTTCGTCAGCGTTCGCGAGCTGAGCTGTCGTAAAGGCTTCCTCTTTAACCGGCATGCCCAAAGCGCGGGCGAGCCGCAAAACGACAGCTCTGGTGATGCCGTGCAAAATCAAATGATTGGCCGGATGCGTATAAAGCACGCCATCCTTTACGATCATGAGGTTTGATGCGCTGCATTCCGTCACGGTACCTTCGCGATGCAGTACAACCTCCTGCACGCCGTGATCGAGCGCTGCTTGCTTCGCCATGACATTGGGCAGCAAATTGAGCGTCTTGAGATCGCATCTTAACCAACGGATATCTGCGAACGTAATGGCTTTGATACCGTTATGTATCGTTGCGGCGGGTCTCGGCACTTCGGTGCAGTAGGCAAGCATGACCGGTTCCGCTTGAGAAGGGAACGGATGCGCGCGCGGAGCTTCGCCCCGGGTAATTTGCATATACACCGTGCCGTCAATGAGCTTATTTTTTGCTACCAGATCCGTAAGAATTTGCCCTATTTGTGGGATCGTAAAAGGGAGCGTGAGCCGCACATCGTTTGCGGTCCTTTGAAGCCGCTGCAAGTGCGCTTCCTGTTCATACAGCTGCCCTTGATATACCCGGAATACTTCGTAGATGCCGTCTCCGAAATAATAGCCGCGATCATCCGGCGAAAGATGAATCTCGCTTTTGGGAATGAATTCATTTTTATAAAAGTACATGGTTCTAACATCTCCTTAGTCGCTTTCTTGAACAGGTCAATTATCAAATAAAAAATTTCCGAACAAATGTTCTAAAAAAGAAGCTTTTGTGGTATCCTAAATATAGGTTAGCAGAGGAAGCCGCTATCGTCAAAAGGAGCGGAGAGCCTGCCCGTTTTTGATGAAATAACTAGAAATTCAGAGCAAATTTCAGCTTAAGGGATCATAGCTTGTCTTATTAATTGAAATTAGTCCTTTAGCCATTCGAAGACCAATATCTTGTGTTGTATAATGGATTTCTCACACCATATATTGTAATTTTCATTTTAGTTGCAGCTGGATCTGTAGCTTATTGGGAGGGCATTTATCGATGGGGATTTCGCAATCAGGCAAGAAGCTGGAAGGGTTAAGCGAGAAAATATTTTTGGATCGCTATGCACTCAAGAATGCAGATACGAGCTTTGCTAAGGTAGGGGACACTGTGCTCGTTTTGACGAAGGACGACCCCAAATTCCCAGCCAAAGAGGTAGGCGAAATTATTAGCCGTGAAGGCGACATCGTTCAAGTAAGAACTCGCAGCGGTGAGACCGTTAAGTCTCCGGTTGAGAAGCTTACCCTAAACATTGAGAAGACACCTGAAGAGATGTGGGACCGCTTGGCCGGCGCCATGGCTTCGGTGGAAGCGACATCAGAGAAACGCAACGAATGGACAGATAAATTCAGATATATTTTAGATGATTGGAAACTAGTCCCAGGCGGGCGGATTGCCGCAGGGGCGGATGCGAGCGACGAACTGACGCTTTTCAACTGTTACGTCATTCCTTCTCCGCACGATAGTCGCGGCGGTATTATGAGCACCTTAACGGAAATGACGGAAATCATGTCTCGCGGCGGCGGAGTCGGCATTAATCTATCCTCCCTTCGCCCACGCCGTTCCGTTGTTAAGGGAGTAAACGGTTCATCCAGCGGAGCTGTATCATGGGGCGGCTTGTTCAGCTATACGACCGGCCTGATCGAGCAGGGCGGAAGCCGTAGAGGCGCGCTTATGCTGATGATTAATGACTGGCATCCTGATCTGGAAGATTTTATAACCGTGAAGTCGACCATGGGACAAATTACAAATGCCAATCTATCCGTTTGCGTAAGCAATGGATTTATGAAGGCTGTCAAGGAAGACCTGGAATGGGAACTCGTCTTCCCGGATACGACCGATCCTGACTATAACGATAGATGGGACGGCAATTTGGACGCCTGGAAAAAGCTTGGCAAAACCGTCAAGCCTTATCGCACAGTAAGGGCACGGGACGTGTGGCATACCATTATCGAATCGGCCTGGAAATCGGCTGAGCCTGGTGTCGTATTCATGGAATACTACAACCAAATGTCGAACAGCTGGTACTTCAATCCGATTATTTGTACCAATCCGTGCGGGGAGCAGGGGCTTCCGGCTTGGGGAGTCTGCAACTTATCGGCGATTAATTTATCGAAGTTTTATGATGCGGAGAAGCATGATGTGGATTGGGCGGATTTGGCCACCGTTGTGCGCTACTCGACTCGTTTTCTCGATAATGTCATCGATAAGACGCCGTATCATTTTGAAGAAAATCGTGAGAATCAACAGAAAGAGCGCCGTGTAGGCTTGGGCTCTATGGGCTTAGCGGAGCTCATGATTAAATTGAAAATCCGTTATGGAAGTCCGGAATCTTTGGAGTTTTTGGACAAAATCTACGGCTTTATGGCAAGAGAAGCTTACTTGGCATCGGCAGAGATTGCAGCTGAAAAAGGTTCTTTCCAAGCGTTCATCGCCGATAAGTTCCTGGAGAGCGGCTTTATGAAAAATATGACCAAGGTATTTCCTGAAGTTGGCGAGGCCATTAGGAAGAACGGCATGCGCAACGTAACCGTCATTACGCAAGCTCCAACCGGAAGCACAGGGACGATGGTCGGCACCTCGACCGGAATTGAGCCGTACTTCGCGTTCGAATATTTCCGTCAGAGCCGTCTGGGCTTTGACAAGCAGTATGTACCGATCGCCCAGGAATGGAAAGATGCGAATCCGAATCAGGAACTGCCGGACTATTTTGTAACTTCCATGACGTTGACGGCGGAAGATCATATCCGTGCGCAAGCGGCGATTCAAACTTGGGTCGATAGTTCCATCTCCAAAACGGCGAACTGTCCGTCCGATTTTACCGTAGAAGAGACCAAACGGTTGTATGAGCTGGCATTTGAACTTGGCTGCAAAGGCGTCACGATTTATCGGGATGGCAGCCGCGATGTGCAGGTGCTGAGCACAAGTACGGACAAGAAAGAGGAAGCCAAAGTAGAGAAAAAAGCGGAAGAAGCAGCTCCGGTTGCGGTTGCTGCTGAGGCGGTTAAAGCAGAGGCGAAGACGGAGCAAGTCTTCGATAAGCAGTACAAGCGCCGTCCGCAAATTCTTCGAGGTGCGACGTATAAAGTGAATACGCCATTCGGCATGGCGTATATTACGATTAATGATATGAACGGAACGCCGAGTGAAATATTCCTTAACGTAGGGAAAGCCGGCTCCGACGTATTTGCGATGTCCGAAGCACTCGGCCGTGTGTGCTCGTTGTTCTTGCGCTATGGCGACCACGGGGACAAAGTGAAGCTGCTCGTGAAGCACTTGAAAGGCATTGGCGGCTCCGGCGCCATTGGGTTCGGTACCAACCGCGTCGAGTCTATCGCAGACGCGGTTGCCAAAGCGCTCGAGCAGCACGACGAAGTGATGAACGAGCAAGACGACGCGCGGAACTATGTGACCGCGACGAGCGAGGTGCTGGATGCGCCAGCACCGGTTTCGAGCGGGCACGCCGCTCATGGCGGCAGCGGCGTGGGCGCCGCGCCGAAGGACTTGTGCCCTTCTTGCGGCTCCGCTTCGCTGATTAACAGCGAAGGGTGCAAGAACTGCGCGAACTGTGGCTACAGTCGCTGCTCGTAGGGAAACCAGGGGGGGACCCCCTGGTTTTTTTGTTGTGAACTGTAAGTTAAAATGTCGGTGATTGGAAGATGAAACGTCGTTGAGTTGGAACATAAATGTCGTAAGCCCAAACCTTGTAGGTACGGGCTTTTCTCTATTTAAGTTGTTAAATATTAGATATCTAACTCAAGGTATTTTAAAGATAATTACAAAAATAGGGAAGGATAGAAGTTTGAATGTTATTTGTCGCTTTCTATTTGAAATGTAATGGATTTTAAGGAATATAAGTATAGATGTTAATTTAAAGGAAACAGTAAGAATCCTCAGTATAACTTACATTGAATTTACATAAAGTCAAAAGGGATTTGTTCCAACTGTCGAAATATCTAGAAAAGTTAAACTTGTAATGGGGTTAGGTGCGAAATGGATTGTTGCACATTATGTGCAAAAGATATTAATTCTGTAGTAATTAAGATACTAAGCACGTTTCTGTGTGGCGTCATAAATATTGAGGGAATTTTCAAGATAATTGAGAAAGCGATTTTCTGATTAGATGAGAAGTGTATAATTATGCGATGTTATGCATTTGTCGAGAGAAAAGTTGAGGATTTGTTTGAAATATAAATTGCTTAGACCTGCGAACAACGACGTTTACAGGTTTTATTTTGATTGCCGGGTAAAAAATAGCTGATCAGCCCATATTGCATTTCAAAAAGATTTTAATTATTTAAGCCGGATTATGGAGGATTTTGGAAAAAACATGTCGGACTATAAATGATATTAGAATAGACGATTAAAGTGATGTTGGAAGGTGAGATGACTATGGGCAAACAATTTATCAAGGATCCGTAATGAATAGACCGTTCATTCTATATAAATCCCCTTTTGATAATGGAAATATTGGTATTGGCTTGGCAGTGTTTGAGGGTGATGAGGCTAAAGGCTGGAAACTGAGTTCATCAAATGCAATGTATAATGAGAATAAATTGTTAATAGATCAATCTGGAATTAACTTTAGTGATAATGTTAGAAGGCATTTAATATATGGTTTTATAAATGATCTAGAAATAAACAAAATTGAAATAATCGATAAGAGCAATCAAGTTATTGAGGCTAATATTATTCAGACTAATTGGAAGAGAGTATATTTCGGATTAGTTGAAATGAATGAATTGAGAATTAATGTCTATGACAAGAACAATAAAATCCTGTTGGAAGTACCGTACAAGAGCAAGAGTTACGTTATTGTAAAGTGAGGTAATTTGGGCGGAGATGAAGTCTCATTTATTTAAACCTTCTAAATATTTAGGACGCATTAAATGCCTTCGCCTCGAATATCAAAAAAGGATTGAGGCGTACATCCCTCAATCCTTTTTTCTATGCAAGGCGTGGATTATTGTATGATTTGTTGAGCCACAATAACCAAGTCAAGAAGGTCAACTTTGCCATCATGATTCAGGTCGGCCCGTTGATATTGATTCCAATTCGGATCATCTGAAGTTCGACCGTAAGCTGCCGCGACGATCGCCAAATCACCGATGGAAATCTTTCCGTCGCCGTTCATATCGCCTGGAGTGGAAGTGTGAACAGATGACAGGAAAGATTGCAGAGCTGCTTGTAATTCTGCGGCTGCTTGCTCAACCTGCTTTTGGCTGGCCTGTTCATTGCTCGCTACAGCTTGAGCTTTGTCGATTGCCGCTTGAAGACCGGTTTTGGAACCAACTGGATATTGGCCTGGCGCACCGCCTTCTACCGCTGAGTCATAGGCTTGCTTCGCAGAAGCAATAGCTGCTTGAAGATTTGCTTTATTGATTACAGTAATAAGAACATGAGCCTCTGCACCCGGCACACTGAATTCCGATCCGTCCGCTTTGGCAAGGACGATATTCTGAACCAAGACCGCTGCGTTGGCACCTTGAGCCAGTTGCTTAGACTTAAAGGTGAATTTCAGTATATCTCCGTCCGTATGAACGGCATGAGAAGGTCCTTCGCTAAAGGAGATAATGCGAATCGTACCCGCGTCGACTTGTTTATGCCCGGGTACGATGAATCCTTCTTGCAGCGATGACACCGAAACGAATTCGAGCTGTTCAGGATCATATTTGATAGTCAGGTCTTGTGCCAAGTAGGAATCCGAAATGTCGGTCAACCCATATTGAACATCAAATGTTTGGCCGGCTGGCACCGAATTTCGATCAGTATGCAAGGTTGCCGCTGGATGGATAGATGTACTGTAGAGAAAACCAGCGTTCACCCAATCCCCATGGTCGAAGTTCTTCCCGTCGTAATCATCAAGAGTCAGTTTGATTTGTTTCGCATTTTCAGGAAGCTTAACATTGAAATTCCAATATTCATTATTTCCCATTAATGGAGAATCAGCCAACAAGACTCCGTCAACATAAACTTTGAAAATAATGCTTCCTTGGCCATCTTTATTAACTTCGTTATCCACACCTACAACAGCAACAAAACGCTTAGCGTCCGGAACGATATTGTAGACGATATCAGAAGGCGCATGAGTACCTATCCCTTTGCTATACACTTGCCCCGCCACTGTCAGCGGGTTGCCGTCTATTGATTTATTCAGTTTGATAGAGGAAAATCCGGTTGTTGCGCTCACCCATGTCAAATCATTTAGATAAACATCCGGTAAAGGAGGTGTAGGCAGCATATGTTCCATGCTGAACAATCTTTTTTCGACAGAAACAACATCATGTCCCTGAATAAACAGTTTAGCTTTAATGACAGCGCTGCTTGTTGCAAACGAGAATGGAACTGTGTACAAGAGCGATTGTGGGCCAGGTTCGCTTCCATCCAGGGTGTATCTGATTTCATAGTTGCTGCCTTCCGCGTTTGTTTGGAAATGGACTTTACCGCCTTTATCCAGCTTATCTCCGTTTCCGTCATAAGTAATTTCCAAATGAGGAGAGGTTTGATTAAATCTGGCGGATATATCCGTTCCGGAGCCATCGCCCGCCAATATTTTGGCACGGACTGTTGAAGGGCCGGTTATTTGGATATAGTTTTCATATTTTGGAGAAGCAACTGTCGGCTCACTTCCGTCCAGCGTATAGTGGATCTCGCTTTGAGAGCTTGCCGCATGCAAGATGACCTTTTTACTGTCAACAAATCCGCCGCCATAAGGCTGCATATCCAATTTGGAAATTTTGGCGACGTAGCCGCCGCTGGCCCGCAAGTCGGCTGTTAATTCTGTATTCTTATTTACGTTCTTAGATGCCAACGAATAGCCTTGCTGCTTCATTAAATCGTCTCCGTAGATCGCGGCCTGATAGGGGCCATCGCCTAAGAAAGACAAGTTAATCTTCAGGCTCCGGGCGTCTAAACCATTAATGACCGCCACATACCAGGTCGTTCCATGACGTCTGGCAAACGCGGATACCTGCCCGATTTCACTGCCTGGCAGAACAATGGTTTCATCCCAGGTAGACGGCATGCTTTTAATCAATTCTACTGCAGGATTGATCAGCATCTTTTGGGGGTGTTCCCCGAATACTAAGTAAGGAGATGTAAAAGTAAGCGCGGTTGCAAGCTGATTGCTCCAGGAACTGTTGCCCAGATGCCCGCTAAAGCTGAGAGGTGTATAGTCGCCGTGACCTGCTAAGTACCTGGTAAAAGGTAGTGTTGCGTTAAAATCAGCGGGAGGTGCTCCTTGCTCTAATCCGTAAACGCCTTCTCTGCTCAATTCATTGGGATACGTGCGCGATAGGCCGGTAGGCTTATTTGCCCCATGGAAATTAACCATGAGGTGGAATTCTGCTGCATCAATCAACGTATCGCGGTAAAAATTCATTTTATACATTTCTTCGCCATCGATAAAGTCAATTTTAACGCCTGCGACTCCGAGAGCATGCAGCTTTTGAAATAATTCACGGCGTGCTGTCTGGTCGTATATGCCTTTAATTCCATTGCGGTCCGGAGCGGCTTTCCAAACCCAGGTTGCTACATTTTTCTGTTTTCCGTAGTCTACAACATCTTTCAAAGCATCCCAGTAGGTACCGCTGCTGCTGACCCAACTTTGCCATCCTTCATCTATGAGATTATAAGGAATTCCGAGTTCAGAAGCGTAATCCGTATAAAGTTTCATATTATTAACGGTAACACCACCGCCACCCAGCCACGACCATGTTGAGGAACCTGGAAGGATCCAGTCTGCATCTTTATACGAATCGGACGGAGGCGCCGAAACGTTACTGATAATATCGTTGTTGACCAGACCGTTTAGATCTGGGCTTATCATCACGATTCGCCATGGCGTTTCGATTTGGCCTGATAAAGACCAGCTTCCTCCATTTTGGAAATTGGCTTTAAATATTCGATTACCGTTCGCGATTAAAGACATGCCTGCGTAATTAACAAGCGCCCCTTCTGTAATCGATGCATAGCCGAGATTGCCTGGCAATTGAATGGTCAAAGGTGGAGCCATTTGGGTGCCGGCTGGCACTAATTCGGCATTCGCTTTGGTATACTTGCTTTCATAAGAAGTTATGTTCGTTGAATACCAAATCTGGCTTCCCGCCGGAACTTTAAAGCTGGAACTTTCTCCTGAAATCTTGCGGGCAGCCATGCCCTCTGGAATTAGATAACGGAATGCGATGCCATCGTCAAACATCTTCACTTCCAGGGTGTATGGCAAACCGGTTATGACATTCGTAACAGGGATTTTTGTAAGCGTATGCAAATCTTTTGCAATGGAATGAACGCCCGTCCAAGGATACGATTCTTGAGCTGGAGCACTTCGTTCCGGCATCCCCAGTTCAACTCTATTACCAATATCCATACCGTCTGCCAATACGCCTAAATTGGACTCTTCGATGACCACCTTACCGTTCATATTTACGGAGTAAACCAATTTGCCGGAGCTTTGTTTGACCACGCCCGTTACTTTACCGTTAGGACTCGAAACCTCCACAGGCTGCGATTCATTTGGAGTGCCATGCGCCGAGTCTAGAATAAATCCAGCGTCAACCCAGTCCCCGTGGTCGCAAGTGATTTCTCCCACCGAGTCTACGACGAGCATTAATTGTTTAGACCCGGCAGGAATAGGTACATCGAAGGTGTATGAGCCGTTTTTAAGCACTTCTGGCGAGCTGGCAAGATCGACACCGTCCACCTTTACGATAAACTTCACCTTTGCTTTCACACTATCAGGGTTGCTGTTTATATCCGTATCAATCCCGGCCACTGCTACGAAGCGGCTGTAAGCAGGATACAAATCATATACAATTTTGGAATTCGCATGAGTTCCGATTCCATTGCTGTATGACTTACCGGCAACGTTAAGGGGATTTCCGTCAATGGATTTATTTACCTGGGTCGTCCCCCATCCGGCTTCAGCACTTTTCCAATTTAAATCCGAAAGATAAATATCCGGTTGTTGATAACTAGCTGCTGCGGTCTGGACTTCTTGGGCACTTACAGATCTGATGTTACCAATGGCAGCAGAAAGCAATAACGTAGATGCCAGCAATAGAGCTACGCTTTTCGCATAAATTCGGCTCCTCAAAATCATCATTTCCTTTCATTTTAGGTATTCGATTTCGTTTTTCGGCTCCTCACTTACTGCCAAGGTAATGCATAGGATTCAACTCCTTTTTTACTTCTCTCTTTTATTTGATACGTAATGTATCAAGCGGGAGAGAGGAGTATCCTTTTTATTCATCTCTCCATAAGTTGTGGCTACCAATTCGCGGAATTTTTAATCATCTTTCATCATAATCGATTGTAGAAACAATAATAATGAGGTAATACTATCCTTTCTTCCGATTTTTTGTCCTTTTTTATCTTCGGCGGCTAATTGGGCATCTTCATTTTTCAGGCTATATCATCCAGTTTTTTGAAAAATATGGTACGATAAGGGGGGTGCGCTAAGTACTATTGATTAGGAGAATATTCCATTGAAGAAACATTCCAAACTAATTATTTCATTATTTTTGATTCTGACAACAGTCATTTTATCTTTACAGTATCCTGATGCAGAGCCGTTAGGTGAGAAGCTTTTTTTGTCATTAGGAATACCTGTATGGTCAAATAGACATTCAGGTTTTAACTATCTGGGGATTTTCATGGCTATAATCTTTATTGCTAGTTTGTTACTTTTAAAAAAGTCATTGCGTAAACATCAGAAGAAAACAGTATTTTTGGTCGGTGTTCTCATATTATGGATGCCTTCCCATCTCATCACCGGTTATCAAACTTTTTTTGCCAAAGGGATTTACACGTTAGAATACGTAAGAAATAGCGGTACATGTACCTATAAGAGTGAAGATCCATGGATAACGGGTAAATGTACGATGACGTTTATTAATCATGGTCGAAATGATGTGAATTTTTCAGCCGCAATTCGAAATGTAAATTTCCCGGACATCTCGTTTTTAGAATCCCTGAACGTTATTAGTGATCAAATTTTATCTATTCATCCTCATGAAACGAAGACAATAACCGTAGATTTTACGAAATGGGCAGGAAACATCGGTATTCCGCAAAGTGGTAGTTATTCAGGGGTGAATCTCAGGATTAGTGATGGAACATCACAAAGAAACTTGTAATAAATATTCCTGTTTACTAGGGACTTGCTTATTTGTAAAATAGCGAAAACCAGGAACATAGTTTTATGTTCCTGGCTGCTTGGAATGTTCGCATAAGCGTGAAGCTAAGCGAATTACGGTTCATCCATATATTCTTCTTCGTTCGGAATGCTGTTCAAAAGGTCTTTATCTTTTTGTTTCTGCTCTTGCTCGGTATTGCAGTTAACAATACACTTCATTATTTCTTCGGAGTTGTCTTGAATGTTCGTGTACTCGACCATGTATGAACCTCCTTTCATCCAAATTATATACCTGACAGGTTAATTTACTTGACCACTTCTTTGGCATACTTTTGTGCGTTTGAAGTAAATCCACTTGTCGTGAGTACAATGCCACCTTTAGCATCCTGTTTGACAATTTGAGAATGGATAATGGCAATTGGATCAAAAGAGACATCCTCTTTATAGCATTTTACTTGAACAAGAATGAGACCATTACTCCGTTGATGTTCGATGTCTACCCCATAATCCCCCGAACTCTGTGTAACATATGTTGTTCCCCCGTATATTCCCTCTAGAATATCGGCTACAAAATATTCGAATTCATAAGCCTGAAATATTCATAGTGAAGCATTCGAATTGGGTAGTATGTATAAATAAGTTCATTTTAGTATTAAATGTAATTTGATCGAGAAATCTAGTGAACTAAAAAAAGCAATTGCGAATAAATGTAATAAAAATTAATCTATGCATAATTATGGATTATCATTGCCTAGGAAATCTCTATGCGTCTTGCAATCTTTTTTAATTTTTAATGTGACGTCAACTTCATTCGAGTTGAGGAATTCGACCTATATTTTCTAAAGTCTGTTTGAACGCATTTTTATACACACAGGAACTGCATAGCTTCCAAGTCCAATATCTCCCGGAACAAACAAGTTTAGCTGCTATTTTTACGAGTTGAGTTCGCACTGTTTCCATACGACTTGGTTGCATGTTCGTCGGAAGGCAGAGCCTTCGAAACCAATTATTAAAATTGTACGCCAGCATGCAGATTTGCAGTTTGACCTCATTCGCTTTGAAATTCGTGCTGCTCATTTTTTGGCAAGCAAAGCCGTTCTTAGCTTCCTTGATGAAGTTTTCCATGTGACCACGGTTGCAGTAGATACGAATGATATCTTCGGGATTTAACTCCAAGTTCGTTATGATGAAGGTGAAGTTGAACAACAGTTCACCTGCTGGCTTTTCCATTTTGATCACGACTCGGCGTTCACGGTTCCAGCTTTTTGCTTGATACTGAACCTCTGCGACATACACTTGGCGTATGTCTATGCTAGTTCCATCTAGCTTTTCATCGGCAATGGCTTGAGCAATCGATTGAAGGCGGGCGTTCGATTTCAAGCGAATGATGTAGTGCTTTTTCTGTGCTTCAATTAGCTCATATAACTCAGGGACGGAAAAACCACTATCGCCCCGAAGAAGAATAAAAGCACCGGGTGCCAAGGTTTCATATCTGTAAAAGAGGGGCTTCATAAATGAAGCTACATCGCGGGATGTATACACATTGCCTGGACGTAGTTCAGCTTTAAGGCAATCTCCCGTTAAACCATCAAAGCAAAATAGCGGGTGAAATCCTTTTTGCCCGTAGTGAGCATTGTACACGGCTCTTTCCTGTTCCCCATGAGCAGTAAATCCGGAGGAGTCTACATCGAAGATGAAGTGCTTCTCGGGATTGACTTTATATACCCGACCTTGCAAGTTTTCCGTAATATTTTCTAAAGATTTGATCGTATCGCCGTCCGATTTTACATGAAAACGGGACAGCGTGGGCTGAGAGGCGAGCCGTTCTTTATTTAAGATTGAAGTTAACAACGGCTCCGCATGCAAATCATCGGCATGGTCATCTGTATGATAACCACCCACGTGTTGATAAATCTTTTGGATGACGACATCGGCGTT